>CALWHB010000016.1 GCA_944380275.1 uncultured Christensenellaceae bacterium
TAAGGAAGCGAGGATTTCTGAACGATATCCTTCGTGTTCTTATAGAACGGATATACGCTGAGAGTGCCGAAGTCGCCGGCTTTCTGCTGCTTGTTGTTTTTGGATTCAAGCATCTTCTCCATATTCTTGAGAACGCGCTTTGCTCTGTCATCGTCCGCAATGCCGTAAAGAACCGCCACAACGGTGTCAATCGACAGGTTGTCCTCTGTGAAATCCTTGCTCTTGTAGTTGACGTAATAGCCCTTTTCTTCGTCCCACAACAGGTCGTTTATTGCCTTTTTGACTTTTACGTATTTTGCATAATAAGCATCTCCGTTGATGCCGCAGGCGTCGCAAAGCTCGCTCATTGCGAACAGAGCGCGCGCATAAAGAGCCTCGTCGTAAGTAACGTATGTGCTGCGGAATACGTTGTCGCACCAGTCGCGGCGGTTGTACTCTCCGCCCTTGACGAGAAGTCCGGTAGAATCGGTTTCTTCCTCAAGCCTGTCGAGTACGAGTTTTGCCGCCTCTATGATTGTGCCGCACGCGCACTCTTCTCTGAGTACGCCAAGGTCGCCTGTATGCACTACGTAATCGTAAATCATCGCAACGAAGAAGGACGGCGAATCGTAATGGTTTCCCCAATAGTTCTTGAAGTTGAACTTGACCGCGCTGGGACACTCTCCTTTCTTGTTGATGCCGTTTGCCAGCGTAACTATTTCGTTGCGCACCAGCTGAGGTCTTACGGGCAGTACCGAAAGCACCGTCCAGTAAGCGTCGCGGTAATACGTTCTTGCAGGGAACTGATATACTATACCTGCGAGGAATCCTTTGAACTTGCCCAGTTCTTTATAGTTGGAAATACTGCAGTTGAGCAGAGATTTGTAATAGGTTTCCATAAAATCGTCACCTTTTACGCAATCCGGGCAAACAAGTTCGTCAATATATTTCTGAGCCTCTTTGAGAGCGGCGTCGAAGTTGTTAAGACATTTCATTACGTCGCAGAACGTAAAGTCGTTTCTCGTGCCTGCGCTGAGTACGTATCTGAATTTCTTCAGCTCTCCGGCACGCAGTTTCGCACCGTACGAGAACTGGTTGTGGAAACCTCTCTCAGCCTCTCCTGCCTGCGCGCCCTCGCTGATTGCAAAATCAATATAAAAGTCGCCCAGCACGTCGCCGTGCAGTTTCGCGCTCTGTCCGTAAAAAGTCAGACCGTTCTTCTTGCTCTTTATAAATCCCGTAAGCACGGTCGCAATCGTCTTGGGACTAAGTCTGTTGGCAAGCAGCTGCTGAACGTAACTTTCGTAATTTATACCGAAGTTTATCGTATTGTCGAAAGTCAGGTCGCTCTTTGCCTCTACAGCCGTTTCTACATAAATCGCGTTGCTTTCGTTGTCGAGAAATTGAGTTACCGTAACTTTGCACTTGTCGTGTTCGATTTCTGTAATCTGTCTTTTTCCTTCCATCGTAACGACTTTGTCTTCCATATAGTCGAAAGGCACGCCGTCCACGGTATACATGCAATAAAAATTAGTGAATACGGAAAACTTGTTCATGACCGCGTATTTGGAGATTCCTCCTCTGCCGTCGAACTGCGCCGTTATACGGTTGTTGCTGACGTCGTAAAAAGCTCTCTCATGAAGTTTGCCGGTCGTGATTATCTTGCCGCTTTTGAGTTTGTAATTCATAGTTTTCTCCCGAAAAATGTTACTTTACGCTGGATTTTTTCTCTTCTTCTATTCTCTTGTCAAGCTCTTTGATGTAAAGGTCCTCGTCGTAAGGATATACGACCTCTTTGCCCGTCCATGCAGAAAGGTGAATCGCGTTGGAGAATCCCAAACCGTTGAGTCCGTCCGCATAAGGAGCTACCAGCTTGTCCGTCTTGCCCAGAACGACTTCCGAGAAGTTGCGTATGACGACGATGTGCTGCTGCTCTATTATGCCTTTGATAATGTCTACAAGTCCCAGCTGATATTTGGAAACCTTGTTGGGTATCTTGCCCATAAAAACTTTGTTCGTCTTTGAGAATTCGGGTTCCGCTACGCTGTTTTCGGTAAACTTCAGTTTCATGCTGACGTCGTTGCTGCCTTCGATGACGATTTTGCCGCCGTCGCCGGTGATTTCAAGTCTGTTGGTGCCGGGAGCGTCATGTGTTGAAGTGATAAACACACCCGTCGCGCCGTTTTCAAACTCGCATACTGCCGTAACGTCGTTTTCTACGTTAATCTTTCTGCCTACCGTCTTTGCGTTGCTCCATACCTTCTTTATAGGAGTGCCTGCAAGCCAGGTGAAAAGGTCGAGCTGATGCGGGTCCTGATTGATGAGAACGCCGCCGCCTTCTCCTGCCCACGTTCCTCTCCAGCCGCCCTGGTCGTAATATGCCTGCGGACGGTACCAGTTGGTGATAATCCATACTATGCGCTTGAGATTGCCCAGTCTTCCTGACTCTATAATCTCTTTCGCTTTCTTGTAAACTTTATTGGTACGCTGATTGTAAAGAAGACCGAATTTGAGTTGCGGCTTTGTCTTGCCGAATTCTGCCGCCTCTCTTACCGCCTTTGTGAACACGCCCGCAGGCTTGTCGCAAAGCACGTTGAGGTCTGCCTTGAGCGCGTCTATTGCAATCGACGGATGAGCATAGTGAGGAGTGTCTATTATGACTGCGTCGATAAGTTTGCTTGCAAACATCTCTTTGTAATCGCTGAAGATTTTTACTCCCGGAAGAGCGGTTTCTGCCCACTTTCTGCGGTCTTCTGCTATATCGCATACCGCGACCAGCTGACCGTTCTTGTCCATGCCCTTGAAAAGCCTTTTAGCATAATTGCTGCCTTGTTTGCCGATGCCAACGATACCGTATCTGACCTTGTCCATTATTTATTCTCCTTTTCGACTTCGTCGATTATTTCTTTGAGTCCTTTATACTGCCAGGTGAAGATGTCTTTTCTCGTAACGCTCTGCATCGGAGCTATGCCCTTTGCGGCGTTGATGCGTTTGAATACCTTGTTCCAGTTGCCTACGTACGGGAGCATCCAGGTTATCCAGCCCAGCATATAGAACAGCTTTTTGTGGTCTGCGTACTTGCCGGTATGCGGTTCAAGCGTCATGAAACCTTCGTATTTGCGGTTTACGATAAGGTCCTTTATCATCTCCTTGTAATTGCCAAGTCCCAGTCCTATCGGAACTTCGACCTTTTCGGGAGAGCAATCCTTTATATGATAATAAACGACGTAATCCTTGAGCATCTCGTAAGCCTTGGGAACGTTTACTCCGCACTGTATGAAGTTGGACGCGTCGAAAGCAAGCTGGAACTGCGGATGATTGATAGCATTGTAAAGCTCAAGGCATCTCTCAGGAGTGTCGCCGTATATTCTCTTCTCGTTCTCGTGAAGAAGAATAACGTCAGTACCCTCGACGACTTTGAGGAATCCCTGAATTTTCTTTACCACCTCAGGGAAATATGCCTTGTAATCGCCGCTTGCCTTGACCCTGAAAGAGAACATCCTTATGTATTTGCAGTCCATATCCTTGCAGATTTTTACAAGCTCTTTGAGTTTGTTGAGCTGCGACTGATAAGCCTCCTCGTCGTAAAGACCTATCTTGCCTATCGGAGAACCGATAGAGGAGAATTTGATGCCGGCATTGTCCAGACGCGGCTTTATCGTACTTCTGAACTCCTGCTCGGTATAATTGGCGATATTCTTGCCGTCCACAACTCTGGGACAGAGATAGCTTTCGCCGAACTCTTTTATCAGTTTTATCTGTTCGTCCAGATTAGAACTTACTTCGTCGTAAAAACCTGAAATTTTAATGTTTGCCATGTCTTTTATATCCTCCTCATCGGCAATTTACTTTATCTTTTTCTCGCTTTCTATTTTTTCAGCGAGCATTTTTTCGTATTCGTCCGGGTCGACGGGGACCTTCACTTCGCAACCTTTCCACGCCGACATGTTTATCGCGTTGATTATGTTGAGCGCGTTCAGTCCTTCCTCTCCCCTTGCTCTGAGCAAAGTCCTGTCTTTCTTCTCAACTGCGTTGACAAAATCTCTGAGTATATTGCATTGCTGACCGTAAAGCGCGTCCGTCAGATAGCCTTTAAGCCCGTAATACATGCTCTTCTTTGTATATTTCTTATCAGCCCTGTTGCCGTAATCCCTGGTCGCCCTTGCGTTGACTTCTTTCTCGTCCATCCTGAGGAACTTGCATACCGCCTTGTGCCTCGTGATAGTCAGAGTCCCTTTTGACCCCACTATGACAAGCCTGTTTTCTCCCGGCAGTTCGTGAGTGGACGCCGTGAATACGCAATCAAAATCCTTATACAGAAAGAGCGCGGTAACGTCGTTTTCGGTAGTGATGTTTCTGCCTGACGTCTTGCATCTTGCGACTATTCTTTCCGGCATCCCCAAAAGCCATTGCAATATGTCAAGCTGATGCACGCATTGATTTATCAGAGTGCCGCCGCCTTCGCCCGACCAACTTGCCCTCCAGCCGCCCATATTGTAATAATACTGCGTTCTGTACCAGTCCGTAACCGTAAAAGACGCTCTCTGCAAATCGCCCAGTCTGCCGCTTTCTATTATCTTTTTTGCCCTTGCGTATATGCAGTTGCTGCGCTGATTGTACATTATCGCAAATATCGCCTCAGGATGCGCCTTTGCGGTTTCTATCAGCGATTGCGCGTCCTTTACCGTAACCGTAATCGGCTTTTCTACAAGCACGCTTATCCCTTTTTCAAGAGCCTTTTTTGCAAGTGCGGAGTGAGAATAATGCGGCGTCGCAACGACGAGCGCATCCGGTTTTGCATCTGAAAGCATCTTGTCGAAATCTGTATAAACGGCTACGTGCGCATGTTTTTTTCCGAAAGCGTCAGCCACGGCTGCATCTGTATCGCATACGGCGACGAGCTTTGCGTTCGCGACCGCGCCTTTGCAGAAATTAGACGCGTGTTTTCCTCCCATGCGGCCTATGCCGACAACGGCAACCCTTATCATTTATTCTCCTTTTCCGCAAGACGCGTTTCAAACCTTATGGTAGACGCGACTACGGGATAGTTTGTCGTAATGTTTGCAGGTTCGAGCGGAACCAGTCTTTTGAGTTCTTTGTAACTGTCAACGGTGAATATCGACAGTTTTACGCCGTACTTTTTGCACTCTGCGAGGAAAGCGTCGGTTATGTACATCTTGTTGACGTTGAGCCCTGCAAAATGCGGATTGTTTACGTCGTCGAGAGCTTTCTTTATCTTTGCTACGTTTTTAGCTTTGTACGGCAATCCTTTTATTCTGTTCACCCACGCCTCTCCTTCTGTAAGAACGTCGCTGTCGGTAAGCCTTACCGAACCCGTGAATATCAAAAGGTCTGTTACTTCCATCTCTTTTGCAAGCTTAATCACGTCCGCAACGAGTCCTCTTCCTTTGAGGTCGCAGTTTATCTTCACGTTGTTCTTGCGTGCGAACGCAAATGCCTGCGCAAGCGTGATTTTCTTCCTGTAAGAAAACGGAGCGGGCAGATGACTGAGGTACAGAAGTCCGCCTCTTCTGTGTACGTCGACTTCGATGGCGTCCGCTTTGAAAGTGCTTATGTTTTCAAAGTAGATTTTCGAATTGCGCCCCGTTCCCAGCGCGCCGCCGTGTGCCGTAATCATCTCTCTCCTCCCGTATAAAACGCGCTTGTTATCGCAAGCAACTGCTCTTCGCGTTTTCTCTCTCCGTATACTTCGACCGTGCAGTATTTTGCAAACGCCGTCTTTATCTTGACCTTTTTACCGAACTCCAGCGGCGTTGACACTACGCCTTTGTCCGTATGCAGTTCCGCCCTAATCAGCCTCGTCGGCTTGTCTGAGCGGTAATCTTTTATCGGATTGCAGATTATCTCTATATCTGCCTCTCCTGTTGGAAGTACGCTGCCTGTAACGTATTCCTTTTCTCCGACGACCGCCTTGCAATCGACCGACACTCCTACCGTTATAAAAGTCGCACCGCTCTTTATCCCGCGCATCAACGCGTCTGCGTCCGCGTTTTCCGCTCCTACGTACGTGTACGCGTACGACGGCGGTATATCGTCACGGTTATGCCAGTCGTAACCGTAAACTGCGGCAATTCTCAGCCCTCTGTCAAGCAACGAGTACCATTGTTCTCTCTGCTGACGCGCCGCAACTCCCTCGTTGGGATAATAATGCGACCATACCTCGTAATTGTTTACGCCCGCAACGCTCTCAATGTCGTAATCGCAATGACATCCGCTACATACGGGATAACCCATACGCCTTGGGTGTGCCAGCGCGACAATATCGCCTTTTTCCCTGGCTCTTTTTATCTTTTCAGCAACGTTTTCAGGAGTAATGTCCCTCCAGAGTACGTCGCTGCTGCCGCCGATGACCGTGAGATGTCCCCAAAAGGTGGTCCACTCAATCCCACGCAACACGGTAAGTCCTGCTTTTTCGCCTGCCTTGACCGCTCTTTCAACTCCAGCGGTCGTGTTGTGGTCTGTGAGCGCGATTGCGTCATATCCGCACTCTTTTGCCCTCTCCACAAGCTCTTCCGGCGTCATCTTGCCGTCCGACAAGGTCGTGTGAGTATGCAGTTCGCATCTGTAATATCTCATTTATTCGACCTCTATCTTCAGCGAAACGGTTATCGTATCGGTTACTATACAGGTAACGCTCACTATAAACGTCCAGTCGCCGCTCTTTATTTCGCACGGATAAAAGCCTCCTTGGGCATCATCCGCACTTATCGTGAAATTCTGTCTGTTGTCACCTCTGTGAGCCGTTCCGACAGCCCCGTCAGGAGAATCTATCGAAAAGGACAGATGGTTGTCTACCGGCAGACATGCGCGCATCTCGCCTTTGCTCATAAGCGGTTCTCCCGCCTGTTTCAGCATGCTTTCTTCTATCAGAGCAAGCCCGTATTCTTCGTCAAAATTATACTTGGGGTCGTAAGAAACGCTTATATGCATCTTCTCCGCCTTTTCCGGCACCCGGAAAGGTATTCTGACGTGCGTACTCTGATTTTTGCGCGTTATTTCGTATTGTCCTTCGAGAACGGTCTGCATTATTTCTCTATGTCGGGTATCTCCGTCATATCGACCTTGCGTCCGCCGTTCTTTCTTGAAATTTCCGCCGCGGTAACTATGCGGTGGCTTTCTATCGTATCTTTTATCCAGGTATACTGTCCGTTGGGGTCCAGCTTGCCTGCAAGCATATCCGCCGTGGATTTTGTTATCCCCTGGTCGCCGCCGTAATGACCTTTGATTACGGGGATAATATTGACGATAATCTTTTTGGGTTTCTTGTCAAAAAGTTTGAGCTGAATCACGCTGCCCGTATCGTCAGCAATCAGTTCTCCTTTGGTACCCCTGATTTCGGTATGCCTGTGGTCCTTTTCGTTGAACGCGTTTGCAGTCATAACGATTTTTACGCCGTTCTCCATCTCCATATTTACGGTCTGGCAGTCTACGACGTCGTTGTCACAACCGAACACGCATCTGGACCAGAGCTTGCCTCTCTCCCCGTTTCTGAGAGCCTCCGCAACGTCCTTTTTCTTGCCTGTCGTGCAGAAAGCGTACGTTCCCCACGGGAATTTGTTGCGCTTGAGTCCTCTGCCTATGTACTGATACTCGCACTCGAATATGCAGGTGTCTTTATGCGGACAGTCGAAACAGGTCGCCGTCGCGCCCTTGGGAGCGTTTGCCTTTGTGAAATAACTCAGCTCTCCGTATGACGAAAGGCTCTTGCATTTCGCGCCTGCAAACCAGTAAAGCAAATCCATGTCGTGGCAGCATTTTGCAAGCAGCATGGGAGTGGTTTCTTCCTCTCTGCGCCAGTTGCCTCTGACATAGCTGTGGCAGAAATGCCACCATGAAACGTGTTCGTCGTGCTTGATGAGTTTTATTTCTCCCAGCACGCCGCTGTCTATAATCTGCTTTATTCTCCTGTAATAGTTTGCATAACGGAGAACATGGCATACGAGAACCTTGAGTCCCTTTTCACGCGCAAGCTTTTCAATCTCCAGACACTCTTTTATGTCAGGACTTACAGGCTTTTCCAAAAGCAGATTGTAGCCCAGATTGAGAGCCTTTATCGCATGCCCGTAATGGTCCCTGTCCTGCGTTGCTATTACCATGACGTCAGCGATTTTCCCCTGAGCGAAGAACTTGTCTTCGTCTGTAAAACACTTGTCGTCGGGTACTTTCCACGCTGATTTTACTTTGTCTATTTTAGCCTGATATTTGTCGCATATGCTGACAATCTTCACGCCGTCCAGCTTGTTGAGATGTCCGCCGTAATTCTTTCCTCTGTTTCCCAGACCCAGAACCGCAACCGTACTCATAATCTCTCCTTGAACTCCCTTTTATCAGACTCCCGAATATGCGGAGAAACCTCCGTCGATAGGCACGACGATACCCGTTACGAAACCTGCCTTCTCGTCGTCCGAAAGCCAGAGCATCGTACCCATAAGTTCCTTCGCCTCGCCGAATCTGCCCATAGGAGTACCTCTGAGGATTTTTTCCGCACGTGCGGAAGGAGTTCCGTCAGGATTGAACAAAAGCGTTCTGTTCTGGTTGGTAACGAAGAAACCGGGAGCGATTGCGTTCACTCTTATTCCGGCTTTTGCAAAATGAACCGCAAGCCACTGAGTGAAGTTGCTCACCGCAGCCTTCGCGCCGCTGTATGCGGGTATTCTCGTCAGAGGTCTGAAGGCGTTCATCGAAGAAATGTTGATGATGTTGCCTCCTCTTTCTACCATATCTCTCGCAAAAACCTGTGTGGTCAGGAAGGTAGCGAGGAAGTTGAGCTTGAACACAAAGTCAACGCCGCTGCCGTCCAGGTCGAAGAAACTCTTTACGTCGGGATTCTCGACGTCAGCCATGTCGAAGTAATCGTTGGTCGTCGTACCCTTGGGATTGTTGCCGCCTGCGCCGTTTACCAGAAGGTCGCATTTGCCAAGGTCTTTATTGATTTCGGCTCTCGCCTGTTCCATATTTTCCTTGTCAAGGCAGTTTACCTTGTAAGCCTTTGCAATTCCGCCGTTTGCGACGATTTCGTCAGCGACTTTCTGCGCCGCCTCAAGATTGAGGTCAAGCACCGCTATTTTCGCGCCGTACTTTGCGTATTCTTTAGCTATTTCGCTGCAAAGGATACCGCCCGCGCCAGTTATGACTACCACTTTATCTTTGTAGACCGACATGATTTTTCTCCTTATATATTATATTGATTCTTAATAATTCTCTTTATAGTTTTCTGTTTTCTCAGATTTATTGTTTCGCGCTTTTTTCGACAGCCTCGATTATGCCCTGCAGATACATGGCTCCCAGCGCGCGGTCGTAAAGTCCATAACCCGCTCTGCCCGTTTCGCCCCATATCATCCTGCCGTGGTCGGGACGTACGTATCCGTCAAATCCTCCGTCGTAAAGAGCCTTGATTATGTCGTACATGTCAAGACTTCCCTTTTCGCTGAGATGTCCGCTCTCTTCAAAACAATGGTCGCCCGTAATCTTGATGTTGCGCAGATGTACGAAAGGCATCCTGCCCTTGCACGTCTTTATCATAGATACCAGATTGTTAAGCGGATTTACGCCCAGCGAACCCGTGCAAAGGGTGATTCCGTTGCTGGGGCTGTCCACGATAGACAAAAATCTCTTGAGATTCTTCTCGTCGATAATGACTCTTGGAAGACCGAATATTCCCCACGGCGGGTCGTCCGGGTGAATAGCCATCTTTATACCGCTCTCCTCTGCTACGGGGATTACCTCTTTGAGGAACACGGTCATATTCTGCCACAGCTTTTCGTCGTCGATGTCCTTGTACTGTTCGAGAAGTTCTTTGAGTCCTTCTCTCGTATAGCTTGCGTCCCAGCCCGGCAGAGAAAGTTCGCTCGTAAGCGGATTCATAGCCAGCACCGTTTCGTGGTCGTAAGCGAGAGCGTTTGAACCGTCCGGAAGTTCCTTCGCGAGATTGCTCCTCAGCCAGTCGAACACGGGCATGAAGTTGTAGCATATACACTTTACTCCCGCTTTGCCCAGTCTTCTCACGTTCTCTTTGTAATTTTCTATAAGTCTTGCGGCATTTGCGTTGCCCAGCTTTATGTCTTCGTGTACGGGTACGCTCTCCACCACTTCAAAGGTCAGACCTTTGTCGTTTGCCGCTTTCTTAAGTCTGTTTATGCTCTCTTCAGACCATACCTCGCCGACGGGGGTATCGTATATTGCGGAAACCACGCCCTGCACGCAAGGAATCTGTCTTATGTCGTCCAGCGTGACTTTGTCGTTTTCGCCGTACCATCTGAAAGTCATTTTAAATGCCATAATTATTCCTCCAAAAGTTTCTTAGCATTGTAATAGCAAAGCCTCTTTGCGACCTCTGTTGCCGCATCCCCGTCCCTTTCGGAAGAGTTGTCTGCAAGGAAGTCGCACAGACATTGTCTGTAATAGTCGTGCCTTGTATAGGACAAAAAGCTCCTGCTGTCGGTAAGCATACCAACAAGCGAACATATATGTCCCAGTTCTGACAATCTGTCAAAGGTTTCTCTCATGCCGCGCTTGTGGTCGCAGAACCACCAGCTTACGCCGAGGTGTACTCCCCTGAACGCGCCTATCATCGTAATCAGAGTGTAATACATCGTCGGATTGAGAGTGTAAATTATCGTTTCCGGCAGACCTCCGAGATTGTTCATCCCGTTGATTACTTTTGTCAGTTTTACCGTGTCTATCGCGTCGCCCACGCAATCGAAACCGCTGTCCGCGCCGCACTGAGCCGCCATAACGTCGTTTGAATTGCGTGTAACGGCAAGATGCATCTGCATGACTATGCCGCGCTTTTTATACTCTCTCGCAAGCATGACGTACATATATCCCTTGAAAGCGTCAGCCTCTTTTTCTGAAAGTGCTTTGCCCTCAAGCAGTTTTGCAAACGTCTGCTCTGCCTCTTCTCCGCAAGCGATTTCTGACGGAAATCCTGCCACGCCTATATCAGAAAATCTGCAGCCGTTGCTCACAAAGAAATCCAGCCTTGCTCTTATCGCGTTTTCAAGTCCGCTGAGATTGTTTATCTCAATCCCGCTTGCCTCGGAAAGCCTCCTTATATAAGCGACGTAATTCGAGCCGTTTACGTTCACAAGATTGTCCACTCTGAAAGTGGGCGCGACGACTGCTTTGAGAGAACCTTGCTCTCTGATTTTCTTGTGCCACTCAAGGCTGTCGCACGGGTCGTCGGTCGTTGCTATATATTCGACGTTTGCCATCTCTATAAGCTTGCGCGGAGAAATCTTCTTTTCTTTTATGACCGCGTTTGCCTTCTGCCTTATCTCTTTTGCCGTATCCTTATTGAGCGGCGTATCTATAGAGAAGAAGAACATCAGTTCTGCCGCCACCCAGTCCTTTACGGGATTGCCGAGAGCGTAACCCACGGTTTCAGCAAACTTGTTAAACTTCTCTTCCCAGGACGCGTCGCCGGTAATGTACTTTTCTTCCACGCCGTAACCGCGCATCAATCTCCACTTGTAATGGTCGCCTGCAAGCCAGATTTCGCCGATGTCGTCAAAGGGTTTGTCCTCGTAAATCTCTTTAGGAGAAAGATGACAATGATAGTCGACGATAGGCAAATCCTTTACCGCAGCGTATATCTTCTCCGCGCGTTCGGAGCTGAGCAGCTTTATCACGTTATCTTTGTACTCTACCACTGCCGTCGCCCTCCGCGAGTTTCTTTACTTCGGCAACCGAAGTTACGTTGAAGTCGCCCTCTACCGTATGCTTGAGGCAGGACGCGGCAACCGCGAATTCAAGCGCAGCCTGCTCGCCCATATTGTTTTTGAGTCCGTAAATAAGTCCCGCGCCGAAACTGTCGCCGCCGCCTACTCTGTCCACTATGTCTATATCGTAATGCTTGCTTGTATACACCGCGTCGCGTGTAACGTAAATTGCTGACCAGCCGTTGCGGCTCGCGCTGTAACTTTCGCGGAGCGTAAACGCGATACCTTTGAGCGCAGGAAACTTTGCCAGCACTTTTGCGCCGAGAGCGGCATATCCTTCTTTGCTCAGCTTTCCTCCGCTGATGTTGCTGCCGTCAGCCTCAATGCCGAATACGTCCTTGCAGTCCTCTTCGTTGCTTATAAGCACGTCGACCGTTTTGACAAGTTCTGACATAACTTCGTTCGCCTTCTGCTTGCTCCACAGTTTTTTGCGGAAGTTGAGGTCGCAGGACACTTTTATGTTCTTTTCCTTTGCCGCATCGAGTATGATTTTCAGCACTTTTGCGGTCTTATCCGAAATCGCGGGAGTGATACCCGTCCAATGCAGCCACTCTACTCCTTCAAGCAGTTTGTCGACGTCTACGTCTTCAGGCTCTATTTCGCTGATTGCGCTGTGCGCCCTGTCGTAAATCACGTTGCTGGGACGCTGAGAGCAACCCTTTTCGCAAAAATAAATTCCTATTCTGTCGCCGCCGCGGACAATCTTCTTCGTATCCACGCCGTATCTGCGAAGTTCTCCTATACATCTGTCCGCAATCGCGTTGGCAGGCAGTTTTGTGAAAAACTCAACTTCTTCACCGAACTGAGCGAGCGAAACCGCAACGTTTGCCTCTCCGCCGCCGTATACCGCCTCGTATGAGTCAGCCTGTGCGAATCTCTTGTATCCGAACGGCTGAAGTCTGAGCATTATTTCTCCTATAGTCAATATACTCATCTCATTATCCTCTCTTTATATTTCTGACTTTTTCCACAAGTTCTCTCGCAGTCTTTTCAACTTCTTCGTAATCGCCTTTTTTTGCACCCTTGGTAACAAACGAACCGGCTCCTACCGCTGCCGCGCCTGCCTTGAACCAGTCTTCTACGTTGGAAAGACTCACGCCGCCGGTGGGCATGATTTCAAGCTGAGGAAGAGGTCCTTTCAAAGCCTTGAGTCCCGCGGGGGTCGCAACGTCGCCGGGGAACAGCTTTACGAAATTTACACCTATCTCCAAAGCCTTTACCGCCTCAGTGGGAGAGAAGATGCCGGGCACTACCGCGACCGCATAACGGTTGCACAGTTTTACCGTTTCTTCGCTGAAACTGGGACTGAACACAAACTGCGCGCCGGCAAGTATCGCCGCCCTCGCCGTTTCAGGGTCAAGCACGCTGCCCGCGCCCACTATCATATCCGTACCATTATATTTTTCGCAAAGCGTTGAAATAATCGCATCTGCATGAGGAACGGTAAACGTTACCTCTATCAGTTTGATGCCGCCTTTATAACAAGCGTCGACCGTTTTGAGAGCCTGCTCAACGCTTTCTCCTCTTATGACGACTATCACGCCTTCTTTTTTGATAGCGGAAAAAATCTCGTACTTATCCATTTAAATCTCCTCCGACGCCATGCGGAAAATCCGACTCTGTCTGTCTGATGCCAAACCGCATAACAGTCTTTATGTTTATTATAAAATAAAGGGAAAATTTTTTCAAGGCAAATTGTAAAAAAATTATGGACAAAATAGGTAAAATGCGTTAAAATGATAATCGGAGGTGGTTTTATGCCGATTATCAATTATATAGGAAAGAATATGAAGACCTTTCACGTTTCCCAACATCAGCACGATTACTGGGAAATCATTTACTGTACGAACGGGGACGGAACAATTACGTTCTTCGACGGCAGCGATGCGATAGAGTACACACGCAATCAGATGGTCATCATACCCCCGCACACGCTACACACAAACGATTCCAAAATGGGATTCAAAAATATATATCTTACGGTAGCAAACTGGACTCCTTCGTTTAAAAAAGCGATTCTGCTCAGCGACAATCCGCAAAAAGACATTTTCAACGTCCTTACGCTGTGCTACCGCTACTTCAACGCAGAAGTTCCCAATCAGGCGAACATCATACTTTCTTTTACAGAACTCATACTCAATATGATTTCAAGTTTCGCAGGTTCGGACAACTGCTCTCAGCATGTGGAAATGATTGCAAACAGTATCGTCGAAAACTTCTCAGACCCCAATTTCTCTCTGGACGACGTATACGCAACCTTCCCTCTCAGCAAAGACTACATCCGCAGACAGTTTATCAAAGAAAAAGGCATATCTCCGCTGCAGTTCCTCAACGTGACGCGTATAGGTTTTGCACAGAAACTTTTGCTCAGCAAGAATATAAATAATTACAAAATATACGAAATCGCAGAGATGTGCGGTTTCAGCGACCAGCTGTATTTTTCGAGAGTATTCAAAAAAGTTACGGGAGTAAGCCCCAAAGAATATACTCAGATTCCCCGCTCCGAAAAATACAACAGCGACTGAAAGACAAAATAACTGTTATTTCAATCGCACGACGTACGTGATTCAAAAAAGAGATAGCCGGTCAAGGTATCTCTTTTTTTGCGTAACTCAAGCGACAATACGGGATTATATATTGAATTTTATATGTGCGTCGGATAAAAAATATTTAAAACGCTTTCCCTTACTTCCTTTTGGTGTATAATGTAACAGACGGGAGGTTGCCATGATAATAGCAGGACTTCAAAAGACCACTTTGCTCGACTATCCGGGAAAGGTGGCTTGCACGATTTTTCTCGCGGGATGCAATTTCCGCTGCCCTTTTTGCCAGAACTGGGAAGTCGTTGCCGGAAAAGGCGAAGACATAGCGGAACAGACTTTATTCGATTTTCTTAAAAAACGCAAAGGCGTACTTGACGGAGTATGCGTTACCGGCGGAGAACCTCTGATAAACGCAGATATAGAAAATTTTATAGGAAGAATAAAAGAATTGGGATACAACGTAAAACTCGACACCAACGGCGCATATCCCGAAAAACTCGCCTCCCTTGCAGAAAAAAAACTGATTGATACCGTTGCAATGGACATAAAAAACTGCCCTTCTGAATATGCGGCGACGGCAGGTTGCGAAATCGACTTTGCGACAATAGACCAAAGCGTGAAATATCTCCTGTCTGACAAAGTCGATTACGAATTGCGCACAACCGTCGTCGACGAACTGCACGACGAGAAGTCAATGCTCGAACTCGGACAATGGATTAAGGGCGCAAAACGCTACTATCTGCAGAATTTTAAAGACAGCGACGCGGTACGCTATAAAAACCTCTCTCCCTGCTCCGAAGAAAAACTCAACTCTTTCATCGATATACTCCGCCCCTTTGTTCCCTCGGCAAAAATACGCGGCAACGGCTGATTGACTGTTTTACACCCACTTGGCTTTTGCCGTTCATGCAAAAGCGTATTACGACACAACGCGCAAGCAAATCAAAAACACAATATATCTTATTTCTTAAGAACGCCTTCTGCTCGCAGAGGGCGTTCTTTTGTCGCGATTACTCCCGAAAACCCCTTGAAAACGTGCTTTTTATTGAGTTTTTCAGCAGTTTCTTAAAAATACTGAAAAATACAAAAACCACAATATATTGTATGCCATCGAAAAATATTGACACAATATATTGACACTCACTCTTTTCAATGCTATAATGAATAATACTCACGGGAAACCCCGAACAAGAAGGAGAAATTATGTACCAGGTTATCAAGAGGGACGGCGCGGTTGCCGAATTCGACATCAAAAAAATCGCGGTTGCAATCACAAAGGCGTTTGAGGCACAGAACAAACAGTATCATCCCAGCGTAATCGACATGCTTGCGCTTAAGGTTACTGCAGATTTCGAACCCAAAATCAAAGACGGCAAAATTGCGGTCGAAGACATACAGGACAGTGTTGAGTCCGTACTCATACAGGCGGGCTATTCAGACGTTGCGAAGGCATACATCCTTTACAGACGTCAGAGAGAAAAAATCCGCAACATGAAGTCTACGATGCTCGACTACAAGTCCCTCGTCGACAGCTACGTAAAAGCAACGGACTGGCGCGTGAAGGAAAACTCTACCGTTACTTACTCTGTCGGCGGTCTTATTCTCTCCAACAGCGGCGCGATTACCGCCAACTACTGGCTGAGTGAAATCTACGACGACGAAATAGCAAAAGCTCACAGGGACGCAGACATACACATCCACGACCTCAGCATGCTTACCGGTTACTGCGCAGGCTGGTCGCTCAAGCAGCTGATTCAGGAAGGTCTGGGCGGTATCCCCGGCAAAATAACTTCCGCTCCGGCAAGCCACCTCGCAACTCTTTGCAACCAGATGGTAAACTTCCTCGGTATTATGCAGAACGAGTGGGCAGGCGCGCAGGCGTTCTCTTCTTTCGACACCTATCTCGCGCCGTTCGTAAAGAAAGACAATCTCTCTTACGACCAGGTCAAAAAATGCATTGAGTCTTTTATATACGGCGTAAACACTCCCAGCCGCTGGGGTACGCAGGCTCCGTTCTCCAATATCACGCTTGACTGGGAAGTCCCCAAGGACCTTGCGGAACTGCCTGCTATCGTCGGCGGCAAAGAACAGGACTTCAAGTACAAGGACTGCAAAAAGGAAATGGATATGGTAAACAGAGCTTTTATCGAAGTCATGATTGAAGGCGACGCAAACGGCAGAGGTTTCCAGTATCCTATCCCCACATATTCTATAACTCGCGACTTCGACTGGTCCGACACCCAGAACAACAGACTTCTGTTTGAAATGACGTCAAAATACGGCACGCCTTATTTCTCAAACTATATCAACTCTGACATGGAGCCGAGCGATATCCGCAGTATGTGCTGCAGACTGCGCCTCGACCTCAGAGAATTGAGAAAGAAGTCAGGCGGCTACTTCGGCAGCGGAGAATCAACGGGGTCTGTAGGCGTCGTTACGATAAATATGCCCCGTATCGCATACCTTTCTAAAGATGAGGATGAGTTCTTCAAACGTCTTGACAGACTTATGGACGTTTCAGCGCGCTCTCTCAAGACAAAGCGTACTGTTATAACGAAACTTCTCGACGAAGGTCTGTATCCTTATACAAAGCGTTACCTCGGCACGTTCGCAAACCACTTCTCCACTATAGGACTTGTGGGTATGAACGAGGCGGCTCTCAACGCTAAGTGGATTAAAAAGGATATGACGAGTCCTGAGGCTCAGGAATTCACAAAGAAAGTTCTCAACCACATGCGTGAAAGACTGTCCGACTATCAGGAAGAATACGGCGACCTCTACAACCTGGAGGCTACTCCCGCAGAATCCACCTCTTACCGCTTTGCAAAGCACGATAAGGAGCAGTTCCCCGACATAATAACGGCAAACGAAAACGGTACGCCGTACTATACCAACAGCTCTCACCTGCCCGTCGGTTTCACGTCTGATATTTTTGACGCTCTCGACATACAGGACGAATTGCAGACGCTGTACACGTCAGGCACGGTATTCCATGCCTTCCTCGGAGAAAAGCTGCCGGATTGGAAAGCGGCGGCGGCTCTCGTAAAGAAAATTGCCGACAACTACAAACTGCCTTACTACACGCTTTCTCCCACATATTCTATATGTAAAGACCACGGTTATCTCGCAGGAGAACAGTACACCTGCCCGATATGCGGAGGAAAGACCGAAGTATACAGCCGTATCACCGGATATTACCGTCCCGTCCAGAACTGGAACGACGGCAAAGCACAGGAATTCAAGGACAGACAGGTTTACGATATTGCTCACTCCTGCCTGAAAAAAGGCAAAAAGTCTGAAGAAACTTCTGTCGAAACCCGCCGCGCAGGCAGCGACGCTCAGCTGATGCTGTTTGCGACAAAGACCTGCCCCAACTGCAAGATTGCAGAAAAATTCCTCACCGACAACGGCATAAATTATGTAAAAATGTATGCGGAAGAAAACGTAAACCTCGTTGAAACATACGGCGTGCGTCAGGCACCTACCCTTATAGTCGCAGGCAAGGACGGGTTTGAAAAATACGCAGGCGTGAGCGAAATCATGCGTTTTGTAAGCACATCAAAAAAATCCGTCAAATAAATAAAAGATTTCAGGTTTTCTTACTAAAGAACAAACTCAAATAAAACGCGCCGGAAAACGGCGCGTTTTTATGTAAATTCTCAAATCGAACCGGCAACTCAACCGGTATTCATACCATGCCTTTCCCGCTCAGATACACTATAAAACACGCAAGTACAAGTCGTCAGAGCAGGAAATTTTCGTCAGTCAGAAAGATTCTTGTCGTTTATGTTATCGATAGCAATTACGAGAGCGACAAGCAGCGGCGCATCTTCGTCCTTGTAGCAATCCAGCCTGAAACTGTCGACAAGCGCGAAAAACTTCTTTCCCGCCTCGCCTATTTTTTCTCCGTTTTTATAAATATCCAGACAATGCTGAACAAAGTCGCCTTTTATTTCTATTTCGTCGGCATATCCTTTGAGCGTGAATTCTTTTTTGAACAGCTTGAATTTCTGTTTTATACGCGCGACTTTGTTGCCCTCCGAATCGTAAATATAACAGCTGTTCATAAACCATTTTATCAGTTTGTTTTTTACGGTATAAAGCAGATTTCCTTCCATATCGTAAATTCTCTTTTTCTTTCTGAGAGAAACTACAGAGCCTTTTACGACGTATCTGTCAACCTCGTTTTCGTCCTTGACGGTAGAGTTTCCTCTTATCGAAAACATCTTGTTCTTTATTACCAAAGTAATCATTTATTCTTCCTCCTCACTTTCCAAAAGTATTTGCAACCACGACAATAACCGATGCTATCAGTGCCACCCAGATTGCTATTTTTATTGCCAAGGCGATTTTGCGCCTCTTGTTTACCGTTTCAAAACCGTAATACTCGTTCTTTTCGACTTCCGCATCGAAATTGCAGGTGAGTTCCGCAGCAACGCTGCCCTCTCCTTTTGAACGGATAAACGTAAGCGTCGCCTCTGCATTTTCGCCGGGGTGCAACACAGCCTCAAATTCAGCCGCTCTTCTCAATTTGTCTTTGGAATTGTCGAAAATCCCGAAAACGCTTATTACAAAAAACAACATTTCCCATAATAGCCAGAAAGGGCTGAGTATGGTATCCCAGCATACCAATCTGAGCCTTGCACCGTCTTCAACGTCCAGATTTGCATCGTAATTGCCGAACTTGTTCTTTTTGAGTTTTACCTTTTTGCCGTCCAGCGTAACTATCGGATTCGCCCCTGTAACGCTCCTTATTTTCAGATTAAGCCTGCTCATTTAATCACCGCCTTTGACAAAACCGCAAACAATATCGACAATACGGCGCAGCAAATCGCACCGGCAATTTTTGCGGTATGTTTTTTAACCCTTACTTCGAGTAACAGCAGGATAATCGCGATAACGGACGCGATGACGGCTACTGTTGCGATATAAGGCATCGCTTTGAGCGCGTCTTCTGTAAACTGAGCCATATTTGCCGTAGAATCAGTAAAAAATTGTCCGAAATTTTCAACAAAAATAAATATCGTACCGATAGTCACGAGTATCAGCATTATCAGTAGCAGCATATAAAAAGCAGTCATCAACGGAGTAAACGAAGTAAACAACGTCAATACCGTCGCAAAAACTGCTATCCCGAAAAATATATTGCCGACACGTGCGCCGCATATGCGCAATTTGTCGCCTGTATTCATCTTTTCTCCCCTGCGCTGCTGTTAGTGCGCTTTTTTATTATATTATCATACACGGTTTTTTGTGTCAATAGGCAAATTTTGTCAATTTCCGGGCAAAAAACTTGCGGACTAATAAAAAACAGCGGTTTTCACGAACCGCTGTTTTTTGTTTACAACTCAAAATATAACGTCTTTATAGCGTATTTTCCGAATTTCAAAGCCGCGGTTTGCAGCTTGTCTGCCCTGCGTTCAAGCATATCCGCATCGTATACCGCCTTGTACCTGAATCCTGCGCGGACGTTTGCCTCAGACTCTTCGCCGTACCTTTCGTATATCCTCGCAACGATACCTTTGCCGTCGTGCGACGGTTTTACCGTTTCTACTATCACGTTTTCGTTTCCGTCGTCGACCAGCCTCTCTATCGAAGGCAGGAAATCGCATACCATAAGCGGATAATTGTAACAATACGCCCTTTTTATCAGGTCGCTGTTTTTCCAGTTTCCGGCATGCGGATACATTGCGAACCCGAAGTAATGTCTGCCCCTGTCGCACTCCGGGTCTGGACGCTTGGGACTTCTGAGCAGATTGAGAGATATATAGCCGTCCTTGACTCTGTAGCCGTATTTGCAGTTTGACAGCACGGCGAATCCTTCGTTTTCTCCGTCCACGTTTACAAACTTATGCGCGCAGATTTCAAACTGCGCCTTTCTCAGCGGCGTGTCGTCTGCCGTATCCCTGTCTACGTTGCCGAACTGAATATCGCAGTTCACTTTGTCGGAATATACCGCAGGCTTGAATTCTGCCCTCAGCATCTTGAAGTCCTCGTGCCAGTCCGCGCTGTTGTCGAACTCTACAAAACAGTCGCCTTTTTTAAGAGTAACTTTCTGCACGAGAGCGGACGCACCGTATACGAACGTCGCCTCTCTTACCGCAACAGGTCCGTCCGTATAACACTTGCTCTCCACAAGCGTCATTGTCGCACTGGGCAACTGCCTGTAATCCTCTCTTATATCCCACGCGTTGTAGAACAGTTTCGGGTCTTCGTATACCACGAGCTTGTCAAAGTATCCGCCGCAAATTTCCCTGCCCGTGTCGATTTCAACCACTGAATCAATCCAGCCTTCTTTGCAGAAAGACACCTTTATCTTGTCGTTTGCGATAAAGTTTTCACCTGCGCTCACACCGCTTTCTTCACACTCTCTGAGCGGTGCGGCAGAATACTGTTCGACCTCTGCGACGTACCATTTTTCTCCGTCCTTGACGTACTCTTTTCTCGCAAAGTCGACGGGGTTCACCGCGCTGAGTACTCCGTCTTTTTTCTTCATTGCCCTCAGCAGTCTGTCGCGCTCTTTTACGACCTTGTCGTGCATTTCTTTATATCGCGCCACGCTTTCGTCAAAAACGCGTTTTATCGAACTGCCCGGAATTATGTCGTGAAACTGATAGAGCAAAACTTCCTTCCAGATTTCGTCAATCTCTTCTTTGTTGATTTTTATGCCTTTCAGGACGGCAAGCGAACACAGCCACTCAAGCGTGTGCAGTTCCTGCTCCATAAGCCTGTTGTACAGCTTGTTTTTCGCCTGCGACGTATAAGTGCCCTGATGTTTTTCAAGATACAGTTCTCCTTCCCAGACGGGAATTACCGCCTCTTTATCCTCGCTCAGTTCTTTGAAAAATTCCCCTGCGCCGCCGAATTTCACGGGTGCAAGCCCGTTCTGGTCGCGCTCTCTCATTAGAAGTTCGAGAGGTCCTTCGCCCGGACCTCCGCCTCCGTCGCCTATACCGAATATCATAAGCGCGTGATTTACGTCCTCGCTCTGCGGATTGCCTTTGAAGGATTTAACAAACGCCATAGGCGTTGCCGAAGAATTGTAATTGCCCTGCGGAGCCATGTGAGAGAGTATCTCGCTGCCGTCAATGCCTTTCCATACAAAAGTCTTATACGGGAATTTATTGTGATTGTTCCAAGTAAGTTTTATCGTCGCAAAATAATCTCTGCCGCATCCCCTGAATATCTGCGGTAATGACGCGGGATAACCGAATACGTCGGGCAGCCATACGACTTTGCTCGATTTGCCGAACTCTTTCTGAAAAAACTCTTCCCCGTAAAGAAATTGTCTTATGATACTTTCTCCGGACGGGATATTGCAGTCGTTTTCAGTCCACATCGCACCCTGCAACTCTATTCTGCTCTCCTCAACCGCTTTTTTTATATCCGCGTAAATCGCCGGATAAAGATTTTTCATCCACTCGAAAAGCTGTGCCTGGCTTGCACCGAAAACATAACCGGGATACTTCTTCAGATTTGCAAGCTGATTGGCAAAAGTACGCGCGCCTTTTCTCTTTGTTTCTCTTATCGGCCAAAGATATGCAAGGTCAAGATGCGCGTGTCCGACCGCTGTATATACGGGAGCTTTGTAGCCGATGCTCTTGCCTGCGCATTTTTCGAGAAGTGCGGACGCCTCTGCAGCTTTATTTGAAAAATATAAACTGAAAGCTTTTGAAAGAGCCTTGTCTATCTCCTTTGCGCGTTCTTCAGACAAGTATTGATTTTGTCCGTAAGTCAGAAGGAGCATAAAAAGCTGCAACGCGTCGTAATAAAACTTCCTTGCCGTTTCGTCAACGGCTACTATATCAGCGCGGCGGAATTTTGCAAAAGTTCCGCTCTTTTTCTTTTTTCCGTTATAACCTGCGTCGACAAAAAACAGGATTTCTTCCCCTCCTTGCGCACTGTCGCTCAATGGTATTTCCTGCTTTCCTCTCGCACTCTGCACCCAGTCGATTCCGTCGGTTACCTGCGTTATCCCCTGCACAGGAACGCCTCCGATTATTACGAGTCCTTCTCCCTGAATATCGACGAGAGCCGCAACTTTTTTACCCTTTGCGCTTTCAGGTATTTTTCCTTTAAAACGGAATATGGCGCAACCGAAATCCGTCGCCCACACCTCACCTTTTTTCGCACGGGTAAATCCCTCTTTTAACGCTGTTTCAACACTCTGCGGCTCATCGCTTTTGCATACTTCGGCATTTAGTTCTCCGACTTTCTCGAAAATTCCTCTCCTCACGCGTATCAGCGACGCCGTATGACGGGGATAGGCTAAAAATTTCTCTACCATTTTTACCTCACAAAACGGTTATATCAATAGTATAAAATATCCAAAACCCTCTTGTCAACGGCACTTTTATCACATTTGTATCCGTTTTGTCCATATTTTGTGCTTTTATTGGAGTTGACAAGGCGTTTATAGCAATAATATAATAAAAGAAACAAAAGTCCGTTTTACGCGGATTACAGAAGAAACGTACGGGATTCCCCGAACGAATAAATTATGTAAAGAGGATTATTATGAAAAAAATCATTCCGTTTATAGCGGTAATCGTCATCGTCGGAATAGTAGGCGCGTGCTTTGCAGGCTGCGTTGACAAGTACGAAGGTCCTATTTCAGAGGGACTTCCCAGCGGCGTACTTTCTGACGTCAACCTCGCGCCCTCTGCCGAAGTTCAGGCAAGTATTACAGAAAGCATTACCGATATAATCAACGACTCTTCCCTCGCGGACAACGAAAAAGTCAGACTTATTATGGACGCGGTCGAAGAAAACGAAACAAAAGTTTTGCGCTATACCTATTTCAAATATACAAAAGGTCAGACCACGCTGAGCGAAGAGAACGACTTCATGATGATATATCAGCGTATTAAAAAACAGGACAGAGATATCAAGGACGACATCATCCTTAAGTTCCCCATAAACCTCGGCACAAGCTCAACTTTCTTCAACTTCTATGCAACTACCGCTGCCGGCAGTAAAGGTATTTATGCCGACGGAAAGCTGTGGCGACTCAAGGTCAGCCTGAGCGACCTCGTTTACGACGGCGAAGACACAGGTCTTCTTTCTGTAAAGGACGGCGCATGGAAGAAAGGGTCGGATTTTGGTGATAAAAACGAAACATCCGCACAAACGCAAAACAGAGAAGAATCCAAAAAGACTGCTCTCAACTTCTCCTGCGAAAACATCATAAGCGCAGACGGTGTCAGCATCACCCACAACGAAAAGGGTTATTACGAAATAACCTTCAAGGCTGATATTGCCGTTGCAAACGCAGATTCTACCACCATCGCAAGACTTGAGCAGGACAACGGCGCATCCAACATGAGCTTTAACAAACTCGAAGTAAAGATTCTGATATGGGACTGCGGTCTCGTAAAGGAAATGTATTATGAAGAGAGCTGGAACGGCGATATCGTCGGCATGACGGGTACGGCAAATGCAAGCACTTACATCGAGTATTCTTATACCGAAAAAGACTGCAACCACACCGAAACTCAGGCGATTATCAACTCCCTCAAATAATAGTTCTATACGAATCAACGTTATGCGCGGCTCCTTTGCGGGTCGCGCTTTTTTTGCTTATGTAACTTTATTTGCCGCTTTCAGTTATACGACAGCCGTATCCGTTAAATACGTTGTAATGTGATTTTGTTATCCCGAAAAACTTTCCGTCTTCAGTTTTGGCATAAAAGAATATCGTTTGCCTGACGTCTGTTCTCTACTCTTATGCCTTTTTTTACAGATTGCTCCCGGACTTTGCCTGACTTTTTTCATTATTTATTTGCCCGTTTTTTATTGTCGGGTTTTTAAGACAAAAAAAGTCCCCGCCATTTGCGG
This sequence comes from uncultured Christensenellaceae bacterium, assembly GCA_944380275.1. Taxonomy (GTDB): domain Bacteria; phylum Bacillota; class Clostridia; order Christensenellales; family UBA3700; genus Ornithoclostridium. The sequence continues at coordinate 24,101 of CALWHB010000016.1, forward strand.
GGAAACTCATATCGTTTTCAACTTTTTTATTTACGCCGTATACACCTTTATTCAACAGAGTATTTTCAGGTCAATCTTCTCGTATCGTCAAACTTTTGTGTTATTATTACCTGTTTGATTAATCGCGTTATGACGTAAAAATTTTATTTGATTTTTGTCGGGTCGCAGCTTTCGAGGTCCTTTATCCACTCGCTCTTGCAAGCGTCGCTGGGCATACGCCAGCCTCCCCTCGGCGACAAATCCACGCTGCCCACCTTGGGTCCGTCCGGCAGACAGCTGCGTTTGAACTGCTGGGCAAAGAAACGTGAAATAAAAGTCTTGAGCCACTTGTATATCGTCGTGTCGTCAAAATCTCCTGCAAAAGCGTATTTTGCAAGTCTGAAAGTCTTGGAAGGACTGAATCCCCACCTTACTATGTTGTACAGGAAGAAATCGTGCAGTTCGTAAGGACCTACTATCTCCTCAGTCTTCTGAGTGATTTCGCCGTCCTTTGCGGGTATGAGTTCCGGACTTACGGGAGTGTCGAGAATATCTTCAAGCACTCTGCGCGCCTTTGCATCTGCGACGCACTCTGCATAATATCTGACAAGATGTCTTACAAGAGTTTTGGGTACAGAGCCGTTCACGCCGTACATAGACATATGGTCGCCGTTGTAGGTTGCCCAGCCAAGCGCGAGTTCTGACAAATCGCCCGTTCCTACGACGAGTCCGCCGGATTTGTTGGCATAATCCATAAGCACCTGCGTGCGCTCCCTTGCCTGAGCGTTTTCAAAAGCAACGTCGCCCGTAACGCCGTCGTGTCCTATATCTTTTAGATGTCTTGCAACCGTCTTTGTAATGTCAACTTTGTTAAATTTCACGCCTAATGCCCTCGCGAGTTTTTCAGCATTTGAACGCGTTCTTTTGGTTGTCCCGAAACACGGCATCGTCAGTGCGGTTATGCAGCTCCTGTCCAGATTTTCTATTTCTGCCGCTTTACACATTACGAGCAGCGCGAGCGCACTGTCGAGTCCGCCCGAAAGCCCTACCACGAGATGCTTGCAGCCGGTATGACGCATACGCTTTGCAAGGCCGTGAGCCTGCAGCGCGAAAACCCTTTCGCATCTCGCCTTTCTGTCAGAATCGCCCTGCGGCACAAAAGGCATTTTTTCTATCTTTCTCGTAAGCGCGGTCTGCTCTTCAACGCAGTCGAAACATACCTCTTTCAGCGGATACGACGGCGTCGTATTCTGGCGCACTCGTTCAGAAGAGAGTTTTTGCACGTCGACCTCGCTTGAAACGTAACCTGCTCCGAAAGGTTCGCTTTCTGCAAGTATCGCTCCGTTTTCGGCTATCATGTCGTGAGCGGAAAAGACGAGGTCTGTACTGCTCTCTCCGCTGCCGCAGTCACAATATACATAAGCGCAGTTGCATTTGCCTGACGCGCTCTTCACGAGAAGTCTGCGATAATCGTCTTTACCCACGGTTTCGTCGCTTGCAGAAAGATTGCATATAACGGTAGCTCCGGCAGCGCACAGCCTGTCCGCAGGACCGCCTGCGACCCACATGTCCTCGCAAATTTCGATGCCTATGCAGAAATCGCGCATATTACGGCATCTGAAAACAGCCTGAGAACAGACCTCTGTTTCTGCTCCGCAGTAAACAGTTTTGTTCACCCCGTCCAGCTTATCGCCCGTTTCAAAATATCTGCCCTCGTAAAACTCTGCATAAGAGGGTACATTGCGCTTGGGTACGATGCCTACGATGCTGCCGTCGTATATCGCAACCGCGCAGTTGTAAAGTTTGCCGCATATGACGACGGGCGCGCCCACGGCTGTGAATATCTGTTTGCCTCTGCAAAAATCCGCAATCTTTTCCACTGCCCTTTCTGCCGCCTCGATAAGCGTGCGTTGCAAAAGCAAATCTCCCGAAGTATAGCCGCATACGCTCAGTTCCGGAAACACTACAAGCTTGCATTTTTCGTCGTACGCTCTCTGTATTCCTTTTATAATCTGCGAAGAGTTGTAATCGCAATCCGCGACTCTGACGTCCGGGCTGACTGCCGCAACTTTTACAAAACCGTCTTTCATTTTTCGCTCCAAATATTTGATTTTTCAACCGCACATATATATACTATATAAAGTGGGTGGAGAAAGTGTGTTTTCATTTGAATTTTGTTGCAGAAAATAACGCTTTCCGCAGTTATTATTGTATTTTATCCGCAAAAAAATGTCAATATTTGAGAGTGAAAATGAAAAGATTGGCTGTTCATCTGAAAAACTACAAAGCGCACCTCATATGGGGTCCCTTCTTCAAACTACTTGAGGCCATATTCGAACTGATTGTTCCTCTCGTGATGGCTCAGGTCATAGACGAAGGCATAAATCAGAACGCGGGAACGGGTTATATCCTGTCGCGCGGTTTTCTTATCCTCGCTCTGGGAATAGTCGGACTGTGCTGCGCGCTTATATGCCAGTACGTCGCATCCAAATGCTCGCAGGGTTACGGAACGCTGCTCAGAAACGACCTGTTCTCTCATGTAAACAAACTGTCTTATAAAGAACTTGACAAGTTCGGCGCGGCGACTCTCGTAAACCGCCTTACCGCAGACGTCAATCAGTTGCAGAATATGGTCGCAATGATGATACGTCTTTTCATACGCGCGCCTTTCCTCGTAATCGGCGCGGCGGTCATGGCAATGATAATCAACCTCAAACTGGCTCTCGTATTCCTTGCCGCAGCACCGCTGATAGCCTTTGTGCTTTATATGATTATGTCGCGCACCGTGCCGCATTACAAGACCGTACAGAAAAAACTCGACACGGTAGCAAACGTAACGAGAGAAAACCTTTCCGGCGTACGCGTCGTAAGAGCGTTTGCAAATCAGGAATACGAAAGAGCGCGTTTTAAGGCAGCTGCCGAAGACCTTACCCGTACAAGCAATACGGTAGGCGCGATTTCTGCGCTCCTCAATCCTCTTACCTTTGCGATAATCAACGTCGCTATTCTCGCCATACTCTGGTTCGGCGGCGGAATAGTGGAAAGCGGCGAAATGACTCAGGGCGAAATAATCGCCTTCGTAAACTATATGACTCAGATTTCTCTCGCGCTCGTCGTCGTCGCAAATATGGTTATACTGATTACAAAATCTTCCGCGTCCGCGTCCAGAGTCCTCGAAGTTCTCAATACTCAGCCCTCTGTTACCGACGACGGAAACGAAACTGTAACGCCCGACGAAAACGCGTCCGCAGTCAGTTTTGAAAACGTGAGTTTCGGTTACGGCAAAGGCAACTATGCGCTTGAAAATCTGACTTTTGACGCAATGTGCGGTCAGACTATAGGCGTAATCGGCGGTACGGGCAGCGGGAAAAGCACACTTATCAATCTGATAGGAAGATTTTACGACGTCAGCGAAGGCAGCGTAAAACTGTTCGGCACAGACGTCAGAAAATACCCCCTCGAACAACTGAGAACGACAATAGCTTACGTTCCGCAAAAAGCCGTGCTTGCAAGCGGAACCATACGCAGCAATATGCAATGGGCGAAAAAGGACGCGACTGACGAAGAGATTTGGCACGCGCTCGAAATCGCTCAGGCTGCCGACTTTGTACGCGCAAAGAAAAAGGGGCTTGACGAGGTCGTGGAGCGCGACGGCAGAAACTTTTCGGGCGGTCAGAGGCAGAGGCTTACGATTGCGAGAGCTCTCGTCGGCTCTCCTGAAATACTGATATTCGACGACAGTTCAAGCGCGCTCGACTTTGCGACCGATTACGCGTTGAGAAAAGCAATCAACCTGAATAAGGGAGATACGACCGTATTCTGGGTATCTCAGCGCGCTACTTCGATTAAAAACGCAGACAAGATAATCGTGCTTGACGAAGGCGAAGTCGTGGGCATCGGTACGCACGAAGAGCTGTTCGACTCGTGCGACGTTTATAGAGAAATCTGCCTGTCGCAGGTCAGCAAGGAGGAAAATGCAAGATGAATATGAAAACTTCTCAGCTGGTAAAGCGTCTTCTTCATTATGTAAAACCCTACCGTTTTCTGCTGTTTATTGCGATTGTTTCCTCATTTATCAGCGTCGCGGCGTCCTTGCTCACTCCCGTGCTTATAGGCGACGCAATAGACTTTATAATCGGCAAAGACAACGTGGACTTCTCTCAGGTGCTGAAATATATAGGATACCTCGGCATCACGATTGCGTTTGCGACCATATTCCAGTGGCTGCTCTCCTGGAGTACAAACAAGTTGTCTTTTTCCACTGTCAAAGATATGCGCGAGGACTTGTTCAACCATATAGACAAACTCCCCCTCAAATATATCGACTCTCACTCGCACGGAGATTTGATTACTCGCATGGGCAACGACATTGAGCAGATTTCCACAGGTCTTCTCCAGGGATTCTCCCAGCTGCTCAACGGCGTGTTTACGATTGCGGGTACGCTTATAGTCATGTTTATCGTAAACTGGCTGCTCGCGCTCGTCGTATTCCTTATTACACCCCTTTCCCTGTTCGTTGCGACATTTATCGCAAAGCACACGCACGATATGTTTATAAAACAGGCTACCGTGCAGGGCAAGCTGAGCGGATTCGGCGAAGAAATGATTTCAAACAGCAAAGTCGTGCAGGCGTTCTCTTACGGCGACGACGCGCAGAAATATTACGAAGAAGTAAATCAGGAGCTTTACAATTACGGCTACAAGGCCCAGTTTTACAGCGCAATGAGCAACCCCTGTACGCGTTTCGTAAACGGACTCGTCTACGCGGCGGTGGGCATAACCGGTGCGCTGATTGCTGTAACCTATCATACAATCACTCCCGGACTTCTCTCTACTTTCCTTATGTACTCCAACCAGTACACAAAGCCTTTCAACGAAATCACCGGCGTTATCACCGAACTTCAGACCGCTATGGCAAGCGCACGCAGAGTGTTTGCCGTACTTGACGAACCCGCAGAGTCTGACGATTCTATGCTGCCCGAAATTACAGACTGCGACGGCACGGTAAAACTCGAAGACGTCAGTTTCGGCTATACCGAAGACAGAATACTTTTGCAACATATCGACCTTGCTGTAAGTAACGGACAAAAAATAGCGATAGTAGGTCCTACCGGCTGCGGAAAAACCACTCTTATAAACCTGCTCATGCGCTATTACGACGTAACCGACGGACGCATAGTGGTTTCTTCTCACCCCGTTACCGAAGTAAAACGCGACAGCCTGAGAAAGTGCTTTGGTATGGTACTTCAGGAAACATGGCTCACGGGCGGAACGATAAAAGAAAACATAGCTTACGGAAGACGCGACGCAACGGACGAAGAGATAATCGCGGCGGCAAAAGCGGCAAATGCACACGGTTTCATTACAAAAATGCACGACGGCTACGATACCGTCGTTTCCGAAGGCGGCGACAACCTCTCTCAGGGTCAGAAACAGCTCTTGTGCATCGCAAGAATAATGCTCACCCTGCCCCCTATGCTCATACTCGACGAGGCGACGTCTTCTATCGATACGCGCACCGAAATCAAGATTCAGAAGGCTTTCAACACTATGATGCAGGGCAGGACGAGTTTTATCGTGGCGCACAGGCTTTCTACGATAAAAGAGGCGGACCTAATCCTTGTAATGAACGACGGAAACATCATAGAAAAAGGCACACACGAACAACTGCTTGCAAAGAAAGGTTTCTATTACAACCTGTACAACAGTCAGTTCGCACCGGTATGACATACACTCTCAAAACGGTGTAAAAACCGCATACGTGTAATGAATTTTGCAAAACAAAATCCCGCGACAAACGCGGGATTTTTTATGTTGTCGCAAATTGTACGACGAAATTACCTGCCTTAATTTCTTGTCGAAACCGTCTGACCGGAATTGTCTTTTAGCGATTTTATCAGTATTAATCTCCACGTCTGGTTGAACCGTCGTGAAATGCGCTAAAACGGTTTGCTTTTTCTCTTTCAGCCTATCACGTTGCAGCTCTGGTCTATGACGACGTCTTCTTCGCTTGCGAGATAATTGTACTCTATGCCGTACACCGTGATGTTAACTAAAGTCAAAGTAGCTTTGCTGTTAATCTCATCGCAATATATCGCGCTTTCGCCGTACAGAGAACTTCCTATCTCTGTACCTGAAACGGAAGATTTCAGAGTAAAACTCCTTCTGCCCTGCATTTTTACGACTATTCTCTTTATGTCGAAACCGCAGGTGTCTATCACGCACGCGCCATCATAGGCGGTATTCGTATACAGATTTACTTCTTCGTCAATATCTGCGGTAAGATAGACTTCGTCGCACAATCTCGCAAGCCTTGCAAGGTTGACTGCGTCAGCCGCATATCCCACGATTTTTCCTCCCTCAGAGTCGTCGTAACCGTTGCCGATATAAGAGAACGCACCCGTTTTTACAGATATGACGCCTTTGTTGATAATGTCAATCGAGTATCTGCTCCAATTCTCAGGATAGAGGTCGAGTGTATAATCTCCCACTTCGACGACGCAGTTTGGCGCAATTCTAATAGTCATATCGCTTTTAATTTCACCTGCGATTATGTCCGCATCAAGCGTTATCGTGCCGAAGTTGCAAAGCTCCGTACCCGACTTCACGTCCTCAAGAGCGGTAATGAGTTCTTCGAGAGTGCTGACTACGGTTTCTCCCGGCAGGACGTCGTAATTTGCGGTTATGCTGCCGAAATAGATTTTTGACATGGAGTTTGCCCTGACGACAAGCCTTGCCTTGCTCTCTTCTGTCGAAATCCCGTCATATCCTGAATAGATATAAGTATAATCCTGCTCCGATACCTCGGCTTCGTCGACGGTTGTAAACTCAAATCCCGGCTTTTCCGTTTTGTTGTATCCGTTCTGCATAGAATATTCCACTTGGGTTTTGAGCAATGTCAGCACGGTCGCATCCGCAATATTTTCGCGCACGTAAACTTGCGCGCCGTCGCCGTTCTGCACTCCGTCCGCGGCGACAGCGTTGAAATAGCACTCGCCGTTGTTGACTATCGTACCTCCTGCCGCAATGACGACGTCTGAAGTTGTCGTATTGCATACAAGTTCGCCTTCTACTATCAGAGAACCTTCGACGTTCAACTTCACGCCGCTTATATGCATCCTTCCGCCGCCGGCTACAATGAGCGTGTAATCCGAAGGCAGCGTAAAATCGTCTGAAACCACCACCTGCCCCGTAAGTTCGACGGTATCGTAATTGTAATCGTCAAGCGCGGCGGTCAATCCGCTAATACCGGTTGCGGTATATTTTCCTCTCTTTACCGTAAACTTTATCTCTGCGCTGCCGTGATAAGTCGTACTTAGCTCGTCAAACGTAACCCTTAAGGTATATTCGCCTGCATTTACGGGATTGGCAACGGGGGTTACGCCTTTTATATAAGTGATACTGAATTTATCCGCATTGCCTCCCGCTACCGTTATTTCGGGCTCTTTTACTTTGCCGTCATAATAAAGCGATTCGGTCCCTGTCAGAACTATGTCGGAATTCTCAATTGCCTCTTTCACTTTTATATATCCGCCTGAAAAAGCGTTGCTCTCTGCGTTGAGATATACGTTGCCTGAATTGCTTATCGTCCTGTCGGCATAAACCCCTGCTGTCGAAAATACAAAAATATCTCCCGCGTTTTCAAACGTGCCGTTGTTTGTCAGACTTTGAGTCAGATATATCTTGCCATCAGACGTAACGCTGCCGTTGTTGACAAACTCTCCTCCGTCCTTACTCAGATAACCCGCGTAAAGGATTGCGTTTTCAGCCAACGTAAAAATGCCGTTGTTGATAAACCTGCCGCAATAAGACGTGTCTGCACCGAGAGCCATAGAACCGTCGTTCTGCACCGTCCCTATATTGTTCAGATTATCTGCGATAATCTCACCGTTGTTGACGAGAGTGCCGTAAACAGTAAATCCGTAGGTGCTTTTAAAGACTATTTTGCCGTTGTTTATCACATTGCCGTTAAACGATTCTCTTTTATGTGCGCTGACGTTTACGGTCATACCTTCCGGAACGGTAAATTCTTTTTGAAAAAACGACGCGGCCGATTCAGGACACACTACGTTTATCTCAGCATAGTTGGTATTGACGACCGCGGCATAGAATTCTTCGGCATCGTCCACGGTAATAATCCCTTTGACGATTGAAAAAGTCAAAGTAATTTCTCCTGTCAGAGCGTCTGAATCTTTTGTGGCACAAATTATTGCTTTTGCCGTACCTGTTTCTACGTTGTCGGTATAAGTTACCGTATAGTCGTCATAATCCACTTTGACGCCGTCTTTTTTGAATATTACAGAAGGGGTCTTTTCTTTCCCGTCGTAACCGACGCTTGCGTATCCGAGAGAAACGTTGAATTCCTCTATCGGATAACGCCTGCTCGCACCGGCAACACTTTTGCCCGACACTTCGCTGTCCGTATAGAATTTTCCGCCGGTTGAAATCTTTACGTCCCCGTTGTTCTCAAAACTTCCGTGATTGTAAAAGTCTGCGCTTGCATTGAGATTGAGTCTGCCTGCGTTTTTGAATTCGCCTTTATTTACTGCGTCTATTCTGTGTGAAGTCGTTCCGTTTACGTACATTTCGCCTGCATTTTCAAAAGTGCCGTCATTGACAAAAGTTTGCGTGTTTCCGGCGCAGACGCAGACAAGTACCTTGCCGTTGTTTTTAAACGTACCTGAATTAGAAAGCCCAGAACCTTCTCCGCTTTCATTGAATAACAGCTCTCCGTCTACGGTAACCGTTCCGTTATTGATAAACGCGTATCCGCTCGCGTCAAGAACGACGCCGCTTGCAACCGTAAGGCTCTCTCCTTCAGGCACGATTATATTGCCGCCCAGGATTATGTCGGAATATCTGCCTCCGTTCAGCATTTCCTTGAGCGAATCGAAATCAGTCGCCGTCTTCTGGTTTGAAGACGAAGTTATCTCAAAGTGAGCCGTCGTCGCGCCGCTGAATTTTCCGCTCGCTCCCGCGGTTATCGTTACCGTCGCCGTGCCGACTTCTACATTGTCGGAATACTCGACGACAATATTGTCGTTGGGCGTGCCTGCATAATATTCTTCGATTATTTTATATCCGTCCAGAACATTAAAATTGGGGGTCTTTGCAAAACCGTCGTATTCAAACGGCTTTTTATTGGTAAACTGAATACTTATATCAGAGCCCGAAAGGTCTATCGGGTCTTTCTCTGTCAGATTGCACGAAGAAAACGTCGCCGCTATAATCACGGACAAAATTATCGCGATACACAACGCAAATCGTCTTTTCATAAACACTCCATTTTTGTTTCATTATAAACTATATATTATAACTTGTCAAATTTGCCCTTTTCAGGCAAAAGAAAGCAACGCGGCGTACAGTCCTTATCCGTATAGTCAGTATATAGTCATTATTTTATGAAAAAGCACAACATCTCAACAAATGCCGTTATAAGGTGATTTTCAGGCAAACAAAATCCCCGGAGGAAAACCCTCCGGGGTAAAAAAGCCCTTTTAACAATCACACGCCTCTGTCGATTGCCGTTATACCCGTACGGCAGACGTTCTTTATTCTCATATCCTTGCCTTTGCAAAGCTGAGTAATCGCGTCTGTAAACTTGTCAATCTTATGACTCGTACCCGTAAGTTCAAGTATCATCGACTTTGCCGTGATGTCGAGAATAAGCGCGCCGAACTCGTCTGCAAGCTGCACGATTGCGTTGTCAAAGCCGCTCTCTGTAACTACCTTTACGAGAATAAGTTCTCTGCATACGCTGTCCTCTTCTTTGAGTGCCGTTACGTTTATCGTTTCTTCCAGCTTGAAAGTCTGTTTTACAATCTGGTCGAGAGTGTTCTCATCGCCCTGGGCGGTAATCGTGATTCTCGAAATCTTGGGGTCATCCGTCGTCGCAACAGAAAGTGAATCAATATTGAATCCTCTGCGACCGAAAAGTCCCGAAATTCTCGCAAGTACGCTGGGGTTGTTGTATACGACTGCCGATACTATATGTTTCATGGTATGCACCTTCTTGAGTATTATTGTTATTAATTATACAACAAAAGCACGGCGTTTGCAATACTTTTTATTTATTTAACCCTCTTTCAGAAGTATTTGCTGAGAAGTCTTACCAGTTCGTCGTCTTTCTCCTCTTTCTGCTTTTCCTGCCGTTGAGCAGACTTTTTGTCCAGAGCCGCCTGAAGTTTTTCGCGCACGTCGTTCATGCCGTCGTCTTCGTCGCGTTCAATGCCGGTATAAGGCAAAAAATCTCCGCCTTTTTCCGCAGCAGCCTCTTTTGAATCCTTGAAAGTTTTTTTGATAATATACACCGCGTCGCATCTGTCTGAAACGGAACTTTTGCTCTCTACACCTATAAGCACTTTTTTGCCTTGAGCTTTTATCGCAGAAATCATGGGCAGAGCGTCTACCTCTGCGCATACGAGAAGTATCGCGTCGATATTGGGATTTTTGCAAGCGCACGCAACGCTGTCCACGACCTGTCGTATGTCCACTCTCACCTTCTTACGGTTGTGCAAAGGCAGCGCGACCTCCGCGCCCGTCTGTCTTACGTATTGATTGAAATCGCCGTTCTTCTTTGCGTTGTAACCGTAAAATTTGACCTGTTCGTACTTGCCGCCCACTTCTGCAAGCAGCAGAGAAAAACTCTCAAAATCGAGTTTTGCCGCGCCTAAATCTATAAAACACGCGCAGTTCATAATGCCTCCTTCAAGCTGAAATCAAACTCTTTCCGAAGTCGCTTGAAAAATCGGATTTTTTCCTGCCCGTGTATATTAAATCAACTTTCTCTTTTGCTGAAAAACAGATACTGTTGTGCGTATCCGCTCAAGTTTCCGTACGTGGAAACAAGATATTTTCTAATCTCTTTATTGCTGCCCTCTTTTCCTGTCATGTCCTTGTACACTTTGCGTATCCAGGTATCGACGGGAAACACGTCGCTTTTATGGTAAGCAAAAAGCAATATGCAGTCTGCCACTTTGGGTCCTACGCCTTTCAATGTGCAGAGGTATTTGTTTGCCTCGTCGCCGGAAAGATAGCGAGGCTTTTCCAAATCGAATCCGTCTGCCACCGCCTTTGCCGTTTCGCTAAGATATGCCGCCCTGTATCCCGCGCCGAGAGCCGTATAATACGCCTCGTCTTTTGCAGCCATTGCCTCAGGCGAAGGAAAAGCGTGATATCCGTCTTTTCCCTCTCCAAGTCCCTCGCATATCCTTGACAATATGCCCTTTATCCTGGGAATATGGTTGTTTGCCGAAACGATAAACGAGATAAGCATTTCGTACGGGTCCTGATTGAGTATCCTTATACCCTTTCCGTACTCAATCGCGTCTTTCATAAACGGTTTGTTTGCAAGTTCATCTTTTATCTGCCCGTAATCGTTGTCAAGGTCGAAAAACCTGTGCCAGTACTCTCTGTCGTCGCTCTTTATGACAGCGATTCCGTCCTGCTTTACTATGCAGCGTTTATCCTTTGAAAAGACTTCGTACGTATTCTCGTCCGTCTGCGCGTATCTGAAAATCTGTCCGCAGTCCAAAGTCTGACGTATGTCGAAATCTTTCGTATCCTTGATTATTATATCATTGTCTGCCATAGTGTTTTTTAACCTTTTTTGCGTTTTTCTGCCTTATTTTGCGTTTTGTTTCCGTTGAGGTTTTTATATATGCAAATAAATACTCAGTATAAAGGCATTATGCCGCTTTGCCTGCTCTTGCGTTAAAAAGCAGAAAATCGGCTGTGCATTTGCCATAAAAAAATCCGTCTTGCGACGGATTGTTTTTTATTTTCAGATTACTCAGCTTTTGCGTAAACGCTTACCTGCTTTTTGTCCTTGCCCTTTCTCTCGAACCTTACGACGCCGTCAAC
>CALWHB010000017.1 GCA_944380275.1 uncultured Christensenellaceae bacterium
CGGCAACGTCAGAAATCATATACTCTTTTTCAATCTGAAAGTGTATCAAACGCGCGTGAATATGCAAATTTTTCGACGTAAACGATAAATTTTCAATCCTTTATTGCACCTTGCTCTTTCCTTATGTATAATAAAAATATCAGCGTGCGTTTCTTTACACGGATAAGGGAGAATTTTTATGACGGCGGAAAACAAGAAAAAACTGATTCAGGCTATAATGATAACGGTTGCGGCAGGGTTAAACGTATGGGGATTGCTTACGCTCGCTCAAACGACGGGCGCAGACGTGGGGCTTGCATATATCAGCAATATTCCCAATCTGATAGCGAGATACGTCATCGTCGTAATTACGATGGCGGCGGGCATAATGCTTATGTCTGCGGCGGCAGGCACGTTCAAAGGCAAAGTCAAAAACGTGTTTTCGGTAGCCGTATGCACTTACAGCACGATACTCACAATTCCCCTCTTTCTCGCCTTCATATTGTGTATACCTATAGCTACCGGCGCGACTTTTCCTGCGTTTATCGACGAAATGGTGAGAGATATCTGCCTGTCTTTCCAGGAAATATTCGGCACAGGCTGGCTGCAATATCTTATCTATGCACTCGGCACCGTAATGGGCGCGATATTCCTCGCCGTGCCTATCCTTTCAACCTATTTCACGGTAAAAGATATTGACCTCATCGCTCTGATTAAAAGCAAAGCGGGCAAAAAAAACGATAAAGAAAGCTCTGAAAAAACCGAATAAGCCGTTTGACCACGCATTTCAAACCGTCGAAAAGCACGTCAAAATAAAGTCTTTTCAAGTAACGCGGCAAGGTTTTATGCGATTTTCAAGAGTGTGTCGCTGATATACGCGTAAAAGGCGCGCCTCAGGGCAGGTTCGTATTATTCTGTTCTGGTATACCGTAAAAAGCCTTCTATGTTTAAAACATCGACTGTTCCGTTTCATAAAGTCATGTTTCATCGCGGATAAACGCGCCTTAAGAGGGCGCGTTTTTGTTCTCTCACGCGCAAAGTCCGCTCTAATATCGATTTTATCCATTTCCCACTACGCTTAAATGAGATGAATCTTCCTTGACTTATAGCTTTTGATAATTTATCATAAAATCATCGGATAAAGTTGGCAAAATCCGTTACAGAATTGTTATATAGGTGGAAGATGTCAGACAAGACGCTTGAAAAAGCCGTGCTGAAACTCAAAAAGGGCGACAGCCGCGCGTTCGATTACATATACGATAAGACTTACAAAGTCGTGTTCTTCGTCGCTTTGAGGATTCTCGGCGACAGACACGCCGCGGAAGACGTCGTGCAGGAAACGTATATGAAAGCGGTGTCCAGCATCTGCTCTTACAATGCAGACAATTTTACGGCATGGATTACGACAATTGCCAGAAACTGCGCGCTGAACGAATACAACCGTTCAAAACGCACTACGGCAACGGATTTTGCGGCAGAAGGCGATTACCGCGAAGGGGCGTTTTCAATGCCCGATGAGGACAGTTTCGGGCTTATTTCGGTCGCAAAACGACTGCTGGACGAAACGGATTACAAAATAGTCGTGATGTGCGCGATAGCGGGATACAGACGGCGCGAGGCGGCAAAAGTTCTCGGTCTGCCTATATCGACGGTATCTTACCGCCTCAAACAGTCGCTGAATACGCTCGCAAAACACGTCAAAGGAGGGACAAAATGAGCAAAATATCCAAAGACTTGAAAAAAGACGCGGACAGACTGCTCCCCGACCAAAATCTGAAGGAAAACATCAGACAAAAACTCTTCCCCGCTCCGCCGCAAAAAACGGCGAACCGCAAAAGAGGTTTTGCCTTTGCGATGTCTGCCGTAGCATGCGTACTCGTCATAGCTATCGCTCTTGCAGTGATTTTTTCTGTCCCTTCAAACGACGCTCCTCCTATTACCGCAGGCAATATCTCAGACACTCTGTTTCTCATAGACATCAATCCTTCCTTTGAAATCGTGGCGGATAAGGACGGACTCGTTACTTCCGTTACCGGAGTAAACAGCGACGCACGAATAGTGCTGCTGGGCAAAAACTATATAGGAAAAACCGTATACGAAACGTGTGCAGACATTATAACGACTTCCGTAAAAATGGGATACGTTACGACGACAAACAACCTGGTAAACATACTCGCATACAACGAGGACAATCAGATAAGCGGAGAATATCTTGAAAAACTTACATCAAGCGTATCTCAGATAATCGCCGCAAGCGGAGGTACTCTCGTGACCGGCGACGGCGAAGAGGCAAAGCAAAAACTGATAGACGACATTATTGCCGCGTACGGCTCGACTACCGGACTGGACGAAAAAACCGTACTCGAACTTCACCGTATCCTCAAACAATACGACATAACAAAAGAACAAGAACTGGACAGACTGGAAGAATTGTGGGAAGAAGAACTTGAAAAGCAGGGGTTCGACGACGACACGATGGAGGATATCATAGACAAATGGAAAGAGGAAAATCTGAAACCCCTCGGTGAAGAACTCGAAGAAGAACTGGAAAGCTATATCGACGTATACGAGATAAAACTCGTTTATGGCGGCATGTCTGAAAGAGATGCTGAAGAAAAAGCCGAAGAGGAAGAATACCGTCTTACCGAACTGGGAAGGACGGACAGACAAGCCCTCAGAAATTTTATAGACGAGTGGTGGGCAGACGCTACCGTGGAGTTTTACTCGATAATCGAAGAAAAACTGCGCTCTGACGGCAAAACCGACGACGAAATCAATCTGTTTGTACAAACGGTTGAAAACGCTCTGTCCGGAAAAGACTCTGAAGACCGCAAAGAACTTATTGCGGAACTGATAGAAGAATATTACGAAAATCTCATAGAACCTGAAGACGAGGACTTCTTTGAAGAATTTCTTGAAGAACTGTTCGACGACTGACAGCTTGTACAAAATAATATGAAAAAGAACGACAATATAATACTACGCAGATTTGTCCCCTCGGATACAGAGGAGATATTGCAGTTATTCAGGCTCTCTGTAAGACTGCTTTGCAAAAACGACTATTCCCCTTCTCAAATCGCCGCCTGGGTTGCATGCGCGGACGGTACGCGCTGGCAAAAGGAATTTTCCTCAAGACACACGACGGTCGCAGTATGCGACGGCAAAATCGCAGGATTTTGTGACTGCGAAAGTAGCGGACACATTGACAGACTTTACGTCCTGCCGGGATACGAAAGACGCAGAATAGGTTCTCTTTTGCTTGAAGATGCAGAAAACTCTCACTCAAAATGCACCTCTTTTGTTGAATCGTCGCTCACCGCACGACCGTTTTTTGAAAAACACGGCTATACGGTTTCAGAAGAACAAAAAGTGTTCAGAAACGGAGAATATCTGACAAATTTTAAGATGTATAAAAAACAGACCGCGTGTAACGCGCGGATTGATTAAAGATTTTCTCTTTCTTCTTTAGTCAGTTTTGAATATGCGTGCGCGTACGACGCATCCGCAAATTTTTTTGTCATATCTTCGCCGACAAGCCTCAATGTCGCCGTACTCTTGTATTTTGCCTGCACGGGCGGACAATGCCAGCCCCTCTTTATTGCGTCGGGATATGCCTCTCTCAGAAATATTGCGTCGTCCGCAGTCGTCGAAAAAGTGAATTTTGCCTCGCCGTCCTGCACGAATATCTCTGCGAAAATATACCCGTTTCTCTTTTCTGAAGTCTTGAGTTTTACTACCGTATAATCCTCTCCGAAAGGAAAACACAGATAAGCTCCTTTCTTTTCAAGGCAGTATTCAAGAAGTTTTTCGCCCGTCATATTATCTCCCGCAATCTTTATCCTTTTCTGAGGCGTTGAGGCAAGCAGGATATATTACTCTGAAAAACCGCTTTGCTTATCCTTATACGCCGACTATTATTGTATATTATGCAATACTTGCAGTCAACCCCGATATTTTTCGGTTTTTTAAAATTTTTTCAAAAATATTTGGCAAAAATCTTATCATGATTGTTTTATAAACGAAGAATCTCAAAGGGAGGATACGACAATGAAAAAGAAAATCGTTATTTGTATAATTCTGACACTCTGCATTGCCGTCGGAACCGTGCTTATTTCATGCGGAGTCGACAACGACCCTGCGACAAACGGAAAATACGGCACAAACGCCGAACTGGTTGCCATGAGCGCGACTTCGTCCGCTCTCATTTTGGACGAAATGCAGCAGAATACCGCTCTCGCAGCTGTGCTTTCCGGCGACAACGCCCTCGAAGGCAAGCCTTTGACTGACGAAGAGATAGAAGAAGTAAAAGCTCAGCTTGCAGTGCTTGAAAACTATATGGGTGAAAACGCTATTCAGATTGAGCAGAGCGCGCCTGCAGAAGACGACGAATACTACGGCGTATACGAAGTAAAAATGACTGTTTCTACAAAAAACCTTGAAGGCGAAACTCAGACTTATTCCATGTATTTCAATCTCACCGAAACCGCAAACCAGAACAAAGTGGACAAGGACGGACACGAAGACGAAAGCAGGTGGGAATACGAAACCCAGCAGGAATTTGCCCTTGAAGGCATTGTGATTTCAGGCGAAAACGTATACGAAATGACAGGTAAAAAAGAAATAGAAACCGAAACCGAAGGCAGTAAAACAGAAAGCGAAACCTCTTACGAAATGACTGTCCGCGGCGAAAACGGCGAATATATAGTATTTGAACAGTCCTATGAGGAAGAAGAAGGCGAAACCGAGCAGAAATACGAATATAAAATTTACGACAACCGCCAGCTTGTAAAGCGTTTTGAAATAGAATACGAAAACGAAAACGGCAAGCAGGAAGTCGAAATGAAGAGCTATGAAAACGGTCAGGTCTTCCAGTGCAAATACGAAAAGAAAACAAGAAACGGCAAGGATTACATTGAGGCGGAAGTCATGAAGGACGGCAGGATGATTGAAGTATTCATAACCGTTGCCGGCTCCGGAACGGAAGAAGACCCGTTCAGACACGAGTACACTTACGGCGAATACGAAGATTTCGACGACTGAGAGTTAATATTAACAAACAAAAACCTGCAATCATTACGGATGCAGGTTTTTTATTTTTACTCGGATAATCAAAGCGTAAAGTCTGCAAATATCATATAATGGTCGCTCATCTGTTCAAACACGTTGTTATCCAATATAAAGAATTTTTCCGCATTTGCTCCCCCTTTCAGGAAAATATGGTCCCAGGTGGGCGCAAATTTTTTGTTTTCGTCAGAATTCAAAATGCAGAGCCCTTCTTTGTATTTTACGTCCGTGAGTTCCGCGGCAAGTTTTGCATAAATCTGCTCTGCCGCGTACACTCCCTGCACCTTGCCTGAGTTGTCCTCAACGTCGCCCCTCTCCATGCTGTTGTAGTCCCCGCACGCTATCACGTTGCAAGCATATCTGTCGTAAAGCTCGTTTATTTTTGAAAGCAATTCGTCAGCCTGCTTGTTCATTATCTCAAGTTCTTTTTCTTCTTTACCGTTTCTTATAAGGTCAAGGTGCGTGCTGGTAACTATGACGTACTTACCCGTCGACTTGACTGTAAAAAGTCCCCACGTTACGGCGCGGCAGCCGTTTTCGTCGCCTACAGAGTAGGCTGTATATCCGCTTTCTATGAGTAGCAACGTGTCCGTGTTGTAGACAATAGGGGTTTTATTCTTGTTGAGCACGTCTATTTTCGGCTCTAAAATAACGTACTCGTCGCCCATATTTTCGCCTAATACCTTATACCAGTCGCTGCTCATCTCCTGGGCAGCTATTACGTCCGGCTTTACCTCGTCTAATACTTTAAGAAAAGTCTTGGCGCGTGGCGGAACGGGAGTTCCTCCCCAGCTTTCCATATGTACAAGCATATTGAAAGACGCGACTCTGACATCAGAACCCTGCGCCCTTGAAAAATCGTATGACGCTAAAGCCTCTTCAAGCCCTTCGGGATAAGCGTATCCGCTGAGGTCGGTATTGACGCAGGCGACCAGAACAGTCGCCACAATGACGACCAAAAGCAGAACAGCAATGATTTCTGCACTTTTTCTCTTCATATCTTCCTCCTCGTACATTTACGTATACTGCAAATCCGATTATTTCCGCAGCACAATTATCAAACTGTATTATATAAAAAAGCGGACGAGTGCGCCCGCTTTTTTATATTAACGATTATGTCCTTTTCAGAATTTCAGGTCGCTCGGATTATCCCCGTTGTCTGTTTTTTCCTGCGACTTATCAATGTCGCTTTCTTCTGCACTTTCGCCTTCGACAATTTCAAAACCGCCGTTTGCCTCATCCTGAGAAACGGCTCCTTCGGCAACAGTTGCGACAACGGCGTCGCCGTCTATATTATCGTTATGCTGCTGCGCGCTGAGTTCTTTGAGCTGCTCTACTATCTTTGCATGCTCCTTCTTGCTGAGCGGATAGAATATCATAGCTATTGCCATCAGAGCCGCGGATATCGCAGATACCCACAAAGCAAGGTTGAAGTAATCTGTCGCAATCTTCATAAGGTCATCCGAAACGGTCGTTACGTTGAAATAATTGCTGGGCTGATAACCCATATTCTTCTTTACGAGAGCGATGACGACGTATCCGATGTTGGTGAACACGAGAACGAGCGTATAAGCAAACATCTGAATAAATCCTTCAAGTCTTTTGCCCGTTTTAAGCTGCTGATAGTCAGAAATCTCTGAGAGCATCAGCGGCTGCAAAGACGCGATAGCGTTGAACAAAGCAATAAATCTGAGTACGGTAAGAAGTACCGCGCTGAGTGCGCCCTGCGCTATGTTTTCAACGCCTATGATACCCAGAACAGCATAACCGAGCGCGTTGCACGTCATCCAGAATATCAATATCGTCTTATTGTTGAACTTTCTCGTCATAAACGGCAGCAGTATCATATTGGGCGTTACCGCAAAGCCTGTTATCAGCGTGAGAGAACCGAATATCGCCTGACCTGTAGGAATATCGGTAGCATAACGCAATTTTCCCAGGATTGCAGCGTCGACTTCAATGGTCGTACGCATACAGCCGAGTATAAGAGCGAGAGTAAAAATGAGAAGGGGCTTGTTTTTCATAATCTGGCTAAGTCCGTCGATAAGCCCGACTTTCTCTTTGTTCTCGTTGGTGACGATGATTCTCTCTTTGACCTTGAAAAGAAGGAGAACGAAAGCAAAACCGACCAATGAATATATAACGCCTATGTAACGGAACGCCATATACTCAACGCCCTGATTGTTGAAGTAACCTCTGAGCGCGTTGCCGAGTACGTTCATGATTGTCGGAGAGAAACCTATAACAAGTCCGATAGGCGACCAAATATCCGTTCTTTCCTGCTGATTGGGAGTAACGACGCCCGGCATCATATAGAACGTATTCTGGAAAAGGTTCCAGATAATAAGCGTGGGAGTACATATACAATATGCGTAAATTATTTTGGGAAGAGCGTTGAATTCCTGCTCTCTAATCAAATCAGGCGACCATGTAGACGCGATTGCAAACGCCGCGAAAACAGGTGCCATAAGCAGTATAAAAGGTTTGTATTTGCCCCATCTCGTCTGAGTGTTCTGCAACATCTTGCCGAAGATAGGCTGAATAATCAAACCGAGAACGCTTGCAAAAAGGCAGATAAGCGGACCGTGAAGAACGTCGATACCGAAAAGCTCTGAAATCTGCGTTGCAGTAATCATACCGGAAACGACGGTTACCAGAGTGCTTACGCCGAACGCACTTCCTCCGAAACACAGAATCTCTTTGAGATTCATATACCTTCCCTTAGGAGGCGTTGACCAGAAAGTCTTGAGTTTGTCGATTAAACTCGACGCCGTTTCTTTAAACGATTTTTTTGTGCCGTTATTGCCGGTCTGATTATCGCTCATAATATATTCCCCTGAATTTATTTATAAAAATATTATAGCAAATCAAACATTTATAGTCAAATTTTTTAACATTATTTTACCAATATGTGCCAAGTTGCAATTTTCAATAAAAAACCGTAATATCAGAACCTTAAAACGCGAAAAAACAGAATTTATATTGCAAATAACGGACTGCGTTTTTTCATCCGGACAGAAAATAGATTTAGCAAACACATAAAAGCAAACACGCCGAATTATTTGAATCTACGTCTGAAAAAAGGCTTTTTATCCTCCTTCGCAATGACTGAAAATACGTTTTTTTCTGATTTAAAAAACGCGCCTTATAAACACGGGCGCAGTTTTTAATGTCAAAAGCGCATTTCGCTAAGCCTCCGCTGTTTTCAGAACAGAAATCAATATGCAGAATCTGCGTCGCTTTTTGTAACGACCGCAGATACGGTAACGTCACGCTGCCACTTTCTGCGGGCAACTCTCACAAGTCCTAATACAGATTTTACAAAAGTATCGCATCTCAATATAAGGTATACCGCCCACGCAGGGAAATGCAATACAAACCCGGCTATAGCCCCCAAAGGCAAAGCGATGAGATATACCGTACCCACGTCGATAATAAATGCAAACCGTGTATCGCCGCCTCCTCTCAGCACGCCGACGATACAGGTTATATCCACTGCAAGAATTACCTGAAGAGCTGCAAGTATCATTATAAGTTGCGACGTTATCTCTTTTGCTCCCGCAGAAATGTCGTATATAGAAAGTATCGGTATTCTGAGCGCGAAAAGCAACGCGCATCCGAAAAGCCCTACAATTAAAGAGAACAAAAGCATGGTATCTGCGACTTTCTGCACCTTTTCTCTGTCGCCCTCTCCTACGGTCTTGCCGGTCAGCACGGCTGCGGCATTTGAAACGCCCATGATACCCACGAGAGAAATCTGGTTGACGACGGTAGCTATACTTCCCGCGGCGATGAAATCGTCGCTGAGGTTGCTTATTATCAGAGTTATCATAACCGTGCCGAATCCCCACAAAAGCTCGTTGCCTATGACAGGGAGGCAGTTTTTCATAAACGGTTTTACCATATCTCCGCTCTTTGCAAAAAAGTGTTTTATCCTGAACCCAGTCCTCTTGTCGAACGCGTACATATAAATCAGAGAAAGCACAAACTCGCTAACTCTTGCCGTAACCGTACCTATCGCCGCACCTTTGACACCTAAAGCAGGCGCGCCCAGCTTGCCAAAAATAAACACATAATTTACAGCTACGTTGATAAAGAAAGACATACCGTATATCGTCATGGATACACCTACTTTCTCAACAGCACGCAACGAAGTCATATAACAGTTGGAAAGGCTGTAAAAAACATATCCTATCGAGATTATCCAAAGATAATCCGCACCCTGCTCAATCGTCGATGGATTTGAAGTGAAAAGCGACATTATCTGACGCGGCACGGCAATACATACGACGGTAAAGAGCAACGAAACCCCCAAAGTCAGCCTGAGCGCAAATCCCATAATCCTGCGTATATGGTCCATATCGCCTTTTCCCCAGTACTGAGCAATCATAACGTTTGCCCCGCTCGCTATCCCGAAACCGAACATTGTAAGCAAAAAGAAAGGCTGTCCTCCGAGGTTTGCGGCGGAAATCGCAACGTCGCCCAGCTGTCCCAGCATTACCGAGTCCATAAGGTTGACGCCGTAATTTATAATGTTCTGCAGCGCGATTGGAAGAATTATCGCAATCGCGCCCAGTATAAATTGTTTGTTGAAAAGATACCTTTCTCTGAGTTTCATAGCCAGTACAGTATAACAACAACGACAAAGTAACGCAAGCGTTACGACGACTAAAACGTCGATTTTACTTTTGCATCGCATCGTCCGCACCCGAACTTACAAAAAACTTACTTTTAGCAGACGATTTTACGCTATCGCGGATTTTGCCGACGCGCTACAATTTATCTGAACAAAATGCGAAGGAATAAAAAAATGCAAAAATACGTAAAAGGCAAAGAAAAATTTTCTTACGGTTTCGCCGCCGTCGGCAGCTTTATGATAGCCAACGTCATCGCCAGTTATCTGTCTTATTTCCTCACCGACATACTTCTGGTGTCCACGGTATTCGTTTCTGTACTTATGACGGCAGCGCGCATATGGGATATGCTCAACGACCCTCTTATGGGAGTGTTGATAGACAGAACCCAGACAAAAAAAGGCAAGATGCGACCATACATAAAAGTAGGCGCGTTTTTGATTTTTTTCGTATCCGTGTTTATGTTTCTGCCTATTTCAGACGCAAATCCTATATTTAAAATGATATTTGCGACTGTGATATACCTCGCTTTCGACACGGCATATACCGTCGTCGACGTCCCGTTTATGGGGCTTATGAGCATTGCAACTCCTGACGACAAAGAAAGGTCGTCATTGCTCTCTTTTTACGTTACGTTAGGCTCTTTCGGCACGGTAGCGACAATACTTCTTTTGCCCTTGTTTCAATCTTTTCTCCCTGAAAAATGGGTCTACTTCGCTCTCGCCGCAAGCGTGGGCGTCATCGCGTTTGCCGGATATTTTATGCTGTACAGAAATGCAAAAGAAAGGTTCTCTTCTCCTGCAGAAAAGATTTCTGTAAAAGAAATGTTCTCTACGGCAGCAAAAAACAAGCCAATGGTACTCACCCTGCTGACTTCAATGCTTGCGTCGCCGAGATACCTGCTTATGCTTTCTGCGGCTTACATTTCCACTTATGTAATAAAGATACCCGGACTCAACTCCGGCACCGTTCTTGTCATACTCTATCTTGTAGTCGGCGCAGGCATGTTTGCGGGAATACTCCTTACTCCGGTAGTTTACAAAAAAATAGGTTTTAAACGCACGACCCTGCTGTTCGGCTCAATCGGCGGAGTGTGTCTTACCCTCGCCTTCTTTATCGGAAAAGCAAATTATTATGCCGCGATGCCGTTTATGACTCTGGGCGGGCTGGGACTTGGAGCATACAACACTCTTCCCTATCCTATGGTAGGCGACAGCCTTGATTACCTGGAGTGGAAAACGGGCAAACGTATGGAAGGCGTCTGTTTCAGCTGGAATTCCTTCGTAACAAAATTCAACAACGCGGTAGGAGCGATTATGCTTTCTCTGGGGCTTGTAGTCTTCAAATTCGCTCAGCCTGTAATTCCCGGCGAGCCTCTGCCCCAGTCGGACTTCACTGTTACCGGTCTTTTTGCACTCGTAACTCTTATTCCCGCAATTTCTTTTATAATTTCTCTTGTCCCCGCCGCGTTAAACACGTATACTGGTAATAGGAAGAAAGTTATCCTAGAGGAACTGAAACAGAGAAAAAGCTTTTCAATTTCGTTTGCCGCGGATGCTGCGGATACGTGTGCGGAAAGCGAAGAAAAAACTTACGCATTTATTGCAAACACCGACAAACGTCAGATTCAAAATGACGGAAAAACGTCGGCAACCGTTACCGCAAAGAGGTGAGAAAATGAACGTAAACTGCGAAAGCAAAACCTTTAATGTCGACGGAAATCTCGTCGTCGGAGTTATGTCCGACAGTCAGCTTTCTCCTTTTTCATGGAAAAACAACCGCACTTTTGAGCGCAATCTTATAAAATCTCTCCAGACTCTCAAAAATCGCGGATGCAATATGATAATATTTGCAGGAGATATATGCAATATTGCCAACTTCTACGCTTATTACCGTTTCAAAAACGCTTTCAAAATAGTATTCGGCTCACAGCCGCCCGTATTGCAGATAATAATGGGCAATCACGACTACTTTCCCGCTTTTACTCCGCGCTGGAAAAAAAGATTTATGTTTGAAACCTATCTGGGCTGCAAACCTTATTCTCATTATGTGGTCAACGGATATCACTTTATAGGCGTTTCACCCGACTGCAGAAAGCAGAAAAACGGCTATTCGCGCATACTTGACTGGCTGGATGACGAAATTGCCGCTGCCGTCAAAGACTGCGGCAGCAAACCCGTTTTCGTAACAACGCACAACAACGCGCTGAACACCGTATACGGGTCTGACGTCTACGGAGATACAGAACTGGGCAAAGTTCTTTCAAAGTACGAAAACGTCGTAAACTTCGGCGGGCATACTCATTTTTCAATGCTGGACGAACGCTCTATCCATCAGGGGGATTTCACATCTCTCAACACTCAGTCAACTTCATACGTAGAACTCGAAAAAGGCAAAGTCAACGGCCCCGTGCCGCCAAACCCGCATATCTCTCCTATGGGATACGTGCTTGAATTCGGCAAAGAGAAAATAGACGTGCTGCGCATAAATGCAGGCACGGGTACAGAAGAAAAAGAAAATATGCGCTGGTCTTTGCCCACAAATCTGACAAAAGCGGACTTTGTGTACACCTCTGCAAGATTTGACAACTCTGCTGCAAAAGAAGACGACTATCCCGTTATGCCAGCCGTATACGGCAGGAGCGAAAAGATTGGCATGAGAGCTTATCTTATATTTGAAAAGGGTACGGATAAAGACTTCGTACACAGTTACCGCGTCGAGTTCAGCGACGGAAAAGTCCAGTATTATTTCAGCGATTTCTACAAGGGACTCTCCAACCCCAACAAAGAAGTAGTCCTTCCCGTTTACGAAAAAGCCGCAGGCGTATACGACGTTGAAATACGCGCAGTCAATTCACGCGGACTTGAAAGCAGGACATCCACCAGAATATGCGACGTACGCGTACCCGGCTACCGCAGATATCCGCTGATTTTTGCTCCCGACGTAAAATATTTCTGATTAGGTAATTAGAAGGTCAGCATTATGATTACAGATAAAAAAAACCTAAGATATCTCAAAGCGTTTATATTCGACCTCGACGGTACTCTGCTTGACTCAATGCAGATATGGGACAAAATTTATGCACGTCCCTTTGAAATACGTGATATTGACATGCCGCAGGATTACCTCATGCGCGTCAATCATCTCAGCCTTGACGACTGCGCGGAATATACGCTCAATCAGACTCCTCTTGCAATGAACAAGGAAGAACTGATAAACGTATGGCGCAACGCGGCGCACAAAGCATATTTTGAAGATATTCAGCTGAAAAACGGCGCATATCAGCTACTCAAAGAGCTGAAAGACCGCAACGTAATGCTCGCCGTCGCCACCGCGCTCCCTTACGAACTTTTTATCCCTTGCCTCAAACGCCTCAACGTTTACGACCTCTTCGACTTTTTCGTTTCCACAGACGACGTATCGAGAGGAAAAGACAGCCCAGAAGTCTATCTGAAAGCCGCGTCGAAATTCGGGCTTATGCCGTATGAGTGCGCCGTAGCAGAGGACAGCCATGTGGGAATAGCGACTGCAAAAGCGGCAGGATTCTTCACCGTGGGAGTTTTTGACAAGGCGTCGCTTGCTCACGAAGACGAAATAATAAAAAATTCCGACATTTATGTCAGCGAACTCAATCAGCTTGAATCGGCACTCTTCAGATAACTTTTACACTTTACTTTTTGCATAATATAAGCCGCGAAAGGATAATCGGAAAAGCATTTGCGCTTTTTAGCGACTGTTCTCATTTCTTCACCTCGTTCTTCAATGCGTTATGAGTATAAATTGCCACATTATTGCAGACCTTAACCGACAAGTACGATGCAATAACATAATTGTTAAAAGCATCCTCCCCTTCCTCTTTAACAATAAGAAACACTTTGTCAAAAGCGGTTGATTCTAATGTTATCAGACACATTTACCGATAAGGTTATTGAAAAATCTGTCGCATACTGTTAGACTTAACTTGTAAAAAGGAGCTGCCATATGGAAAAACAGACGATAGGACAATTCCTGTCAGCGTTGAGAAGAAGTAACGGCTACACTCAACAGGAAGTAGCGGAAAAACTGGGAGTTTCAAACAAGACCGTGAGTTGCTGGGAACGCGACGCGTCTTATCCGGACATCTCTATGATTCCGGCAATAGCGGAACTGTACGGGGTAACGTGCGACGAAATTCTGAGAGCCAAACGCTCTCCCGTTCAGAGCGAAACCGAACACAACGAAAAACAGCGCGTAAATATTGAAAAAGCGGAAAAAGAGGCGTCTGCTATATTCGACAATATGATTGCGCGATACGAAAACTCTCAGAAAATAGCCGTTGCAAGCGCGGTCTTCGTTGCAGTAACTGCGGTTTGCATTGCCATGCTCACGCTTGCTCTCACAAATTATATCATATCCGCTTTCGCGATTGCGGTAACCGTTTCGATTGCCGCGTTCTTCGCACTTTTCATGATATGTTACAGAATAGACTTTGCCGTGCCTTCTGACGAAAGGACTTTTGAAGTCAGAAAGCGGATGTACCTCAGAAAGCACCGCGCGTTTGCCTTTATCCTGACGATTGCGGCGTTTTTCGCGCCTTTCTGCCTCGACTTTGAATACAATTCACGCTACTTCGCCGCCGGCGCAGCATGCGCGGTATTTGTCCTTATGTGCTTTTTCGCGTTCAGAAAAGCACAGAAGTACGCACATCCCGAATATTATGCAAACTTCGACCGCGATTTTGCAAAAAAGGATTTCAAATCATATACGTTGATATTTGCGGCGGCGACGCTTGCCACGGTCGTATTTGCTATTGTCGTAAGGATTATCCCTTACGGGGACATATCTTATTATTCCACCGTAAGCGACTCTGTAACCCTTGAAGGTCTGAACGTAATGCTCGGCTCAAGCGACATCCCCGAAGAATATACCCTTTCCTCTTCGCAGCAGGGCGAACAATACGTAAAATGCGTATATACCGTTGCAAAATCTGATTATGACAGACGCGACCTGGAAGGATACGTGTATTATCAGGTTACGGGCGGAGTGCTGGACTCAAAATACACGGTAACCGTATACTATCCTGTATGGAAACTGGATTACGACTACGTCGACCCGTTGACCGGTGAAATTGAAAAACGCACGGCGAAAATAACCGTATACAACCGACATTATCTTTATTCAGACATAATACAAAACGGCGAAAATACTTTTTTCTTTTCTTCGTCGGATTTATCGCGTTATTATCAGAACAAACGCTCGCGCGATTTTCAATACAGCTCAAACTTCGCGATATGCGCCGTAATATTCACCTTTATCGCATACGGCACGTGGCATGAAATCGCAAAAGACAGATTTGAAAAATCTAAAAAGAAAGCTGCAGAAAACAAGTCCCTTTCAAAGCCGGACGATACCGGACAAAAATAATGCTGACATCCGCACCGATACAGCAAAAAAACATAAGAGTCGTCACGAAAACCTCCTGAGCAAAAGTAAATCACCTTGAAAAAACGTATACTTGTCCACAATTTTACTTGAGTCAATATTTTATTGACGCATACGACTCAAAAAAATACGACCCGAAAGAGTCGTATTTTTTTGTTTGTTTTCTCTTTGTTCTTTTTGATAAGAAACGTCTTTAAGACCTTATTCGAGTCCCGCGGGAACTATTATCTCCATATCGGAATCGGGATACGAACAGCACGGATGAATATAGCCGAACTTGAGGTCTGCAAGCCTTCTTTTGTCCGCACCCGCTATGCTGAATTTGCCCGAAACCAGCTTGCTGTGGCAGAATCCGCAACCGCCTGCGCGACACTTAGAAGGCACCTTGAGTCCCGCTCTCTCCATAGCTACAAGTACGGTTTCTCTGCTGTCCGCCTTGACGGTGTACACGTTATCTCTGATATGAACGGTGATATTGTATTCCGCTTTTTTGACGTCGCGCGCACTCACGCAATTCGCCTCTTTCTTTACTCTCTTGCCTCCTATGCCCATAGAAGAAAGTTGCTTGTCCAGAAAAGCGTACATAGCCTGAGGTCCGCATGCCATCACGGTGAACTTTTCGGGCGCGTACTTTGCGATTAACTCCTTTGTGATAAATCCGCTCTCGTACTTGTCGTTCTTTTTCTCGTCGCTGAGTACGTAAACCACTTTGAATTTGTCAGAAACGAGAGAGTCAAGCTGCTCTTTGAAAGCAATATCCTTTTCTGTCTTCGCGCCGTAAAGCAGAATAAGTTTGAAATCTTCAACCCCCTCGCTGATTGCCTTCGCCATAGAATAGAACGGAGTAATGCCGCTGCCGCCGGCTATGCCTACGACCACTTCTTCGTCTTTTATAGCCTCGTAATGGAACTGTCCCGACGGGTCGCCTATAATCATCTCGTCGCCGACATTCGCATTGTCAAAAAGCCAGTTGCTGAAAAATCCCGCTTTCTTGACGGTAACGGACAGCTTTCCTTCTTTCAAAGCCGTCAAAGGCGAAGACGAAATCGCATAAGGTCTGTTCACGAGCGAGCCGTCCACGTTCGCGCTGACTTCGACATATTGTCCTGCACGGAAAAACATCTTTTTTGACAGCTCAAAGGTGTAAGTCTTTGTGTCTGCGGTTTCCTTCACTATCTCAACAAGTTTTGCCGTCTGATTGCCGGGGTGCAGTATCTTTGCCGTTTCGTTCACCTTAAACGTCTTGGGAAGAGGCGCGGAAGATGCTGCATCAAAAGCCGCCCTGCGATTGGGTACGAGTTTTTTAAAACGGAGCAAATCCATAAATCCGAATAATTGTTTTTTAAATTTGAACGCCATAACTCAGCCCTCCCTCTTTATATCGCCTACGGTCTGTCTTCCCGTAATGTCGCCTGAGAAGTACGCGCTGGAATATCCCGACAATCTCATCGAGAAACCTCCGGCAAAACGCAGTCCTCTGGTCTTGTGGTCCTCTGCCATCATAAGCAGTCTGGGCATAAGTCCGTCCCAGTACTGCGACTCGTATCCGTAAATGCCGCCTTCGGGATGTCCGCAGTAACGCGCATAAGTCATAGGAGTAGCAACTGAAATTTCTTCTATGCTGTCCCTTATGTTGCAGCCGGTATCCTGCTCAAAACGCTCTATCATCTTGTTTGCGACAAAGTCTTTGACTTTGAAATAATCCTCCGGCTTTACGTTTGCCCAGTCATCCGTCATATATAGCGTGGTGAAATACATCATACACGTGCCTGCGGGGGAGCAATCGGGATATGCCCTGTTGAGGCAGACGGTTGCCTGAACGCTGTTGCTCTCTATCTTTTTCATCAGGTCGTATTGCTTGACGGTATCCATCGTATCGTACAGGAAGTAGTTGTGATTTTCAATACCAAGCTCGTCTGCAGATTTGTTGAGTCCCAGGAACATAGTGAATCCTCTGCCCGCAAACTTGCGTGCGTTGGTTTCTTTAATTATCCTCTCGTCCACGTTGTCAATCATCCTGCCGTATACGATGTGGGGAGAACAGTTGGCAATGACGTGTCTTGTCTTTATCTCCTCACCGTTTTTAAGTACGACGCCCTCTACGCCGCCGTCCTTGCCGGTTATGATTTTGACCGCCTCTGTATTGAACCAGACATCGCCGCCCAGCTCTCTTATGCGCTCTACCATAGCAAGAGATATTTCGTGAGAACGGGACTTAGGCATCGCCGCGCCTTTGGTAACGTATCTCAGCACCATGGACGCGTAATGCAAAAAGCTGAGGTCGTCGCAATGCGCGCCCAGATAGCACCAGTATGCATTGAGAATATCCTTTGTCTTCTTGGGCATTTTGATTGCGTCAAGCACTTCGTTCACCGAATAAGAACCGCATTTTACGAAGTTGGCGTATTTATCCAGCATTACCTTCTGGTCTGTCTTGCCGTTCACGGAATTGCTGTAAGCCTGAGCATCTCGTATTTCCTCTGCTAAAGCGAAAAACTTTTCCATAGACTTGCGGCTGCCGGGAACGTAACTTTCCATCTTGTCGATAAAAGCCTGCTTACCGAAAGGCATGGTCGCGTCAATCTTTTCTTCCCTTGCAATCACCCTGTATGCCTCGGGAATCTGCAACCACTCCACTTTGTCAGTTACACCCAGTTCGTCAAACAACACTCTGACGTCGCCCGCATTGTCTGCCGTACCGAAATCGTTGAGTTCGTGCAGCGATGCCTCAAACTCAAACCTGCCGCGTCTGAAACTGGTCGCGAAACCGCCGGGGATATTGTGCTTTTCTACGAGAAGGGTCTTTGCCCCACCCTGCAAAAGTCTTATCGCCGCGACAAGTCCGCCGTTTCCGCCGCCGATTACAACTGCGTCGTACTTTTTCATTTATGCCTCCTTAAAATTTGATGTTTCTCGTTTATTCGTTGTTGTTATTATTGCCTTTTAATCGCGTGTTTCACACGTCTTTATTTCTTATTTTGTCGATTAGTCCCGTATATACGTCTGTCAGCATGACATTTATCTCATCCTGCGTAAAATGCGCAGTATTTGTCGCTATCATCGTCGCGATACCGTGAGAAAACAACCACAGCTCTCTGAATACGCGCCTTGCGTCATCTTCGCTTATTCCCTTCTCTTTAACTATAACTTCCACGGCAAAAGGAGTGTTTTCGTCATCGAGGAGTTTCAGCGGCGTCGAACGCGAACTCATATAAAGCAGCCTGAAAAGATTGGTTTCTTCTTTTGCAAAAGAGATATAGTTGAGTCCTACCGTCTTGAACGGATTTACTCCGTTCCTCCTTTGTCGCAACCTTTCTGCAAAATATGCCTTTGCACGCTGTCTTACCTGCTCTTCCACCTCTGCCATGCCTGAAAAATGCCAGAATATCGGTTGAGTAGAACAACCTGCATCCGCTGCAAGCGTCTTTGCAGTCAATGCATCTTCCCCCCTCTCTCTTACAATAGAAAAAGCTGCCGATATTATCTCTTCTTTTGTTACCTTTGGCTTTGGCGGCATCTCTTACCTCTCTTGCTTTCTGATTATATAATACCCGTTATATATCGTTTTGTCAATACGATGGTTAATTTTTTAACATATGTACCGCGTTTAATGTGTTTTTAACAGATTGTATGATATAATAAAAACGTACAATATAAATAATCTATCGAATTTACCTGCGGTTTGATTATTGCGGTACGCATACCGCAGTAAAACCCACACGGTAAACACGATGCCAAGACAACGGAGGTCTATGAGTTTATCCAACGAAAAAATAATACAGAACGCAAGTAAGGCGATTAATGTTTCTTGTTTTGTCAAGGCTGTGGGCAAAGTAACTCCCGACCCGTCATGGAGCGCGCTCAGAGAAGATTCTCACGACGTCCTTGTTATCTTCGTTTCTGACGGAAAAGCACGCCTGACCACATCCGGAGGCGAATATCCTCTTTACCGCAGCGACTGCGTCGTCTTTCCCCCGAAAAAATATACTAAATTTCAGAGCGACTCAAAAAATCCTCCCACCGTACACTGGTTGCGTTGCAGCGGAGAGCTGGTCGACGCTTTCGTAAAATGCTATTTCCCGAACATGAAAGCCATAATCGCAACTTGCGACGTAGAAAATCTCTTTATTCAGATAGGAGATTTAATCACCCGCACTTCAAAAGACATTGCAGATACAATTGCACTTGTATTACACAAGCTGTTTATAACCGTCAAAAACTCTTTGAATACTTCTCCCTCAGGAAAAAACAAGAACGGACTGACGGGAAACAAATACGAAGAATATATCGTATCCCACATGTGCGACAAACTGGATGTTCATGACTTTGCAAGACATTTCGGCTTGTCTGTTCCCGCACTTACGGCAATACTAAAACGCAAGTTCGGCAAAACGCCGTACCAATACTATCTTTCTGTAAAAATAGGACTTGCAAAAGGTATGCTTTCTTCTTCTCAGACTTCTGTCGAAGACATTGCTGCGCGGCTTTGTTTTACAGACCGCACGCATTTTTCAAAGCTGTTTAAAAGAGAAACCGGCGTTTCCCCTGCTCAGTTCAGAAACAAAAACACATTGTGAAACAATGATTTTTAAACTTTGCTTTTGAATCAAACATTTTAAGGTTCCGTCTGACGGATTGTATCGGCAAAATTCAATGTTGCAATACGGAATATCAAAAAAACGGAGAAAACATCTCCGTTTTTTTTACCATTTTGTCAATCAGAACCGACTTTATTCAGGCTTTGACACACCCCATACAATCCCGATTGGCTCAGACGCGTAAGTAAAATCCCAGTCCTCGTCCCAACCGGACGGAATTTCGTTTTGTTCCCTTTCTATATAAAGCGTGAGTCCCTTTATCTGATTAAATGCCGAATCTCCGATATACTCGACGCTTGAGGGTATATAAAGGCTTGTAATCGAACTGCACCATGAGAACGCCGTTTCTCCTATACTCCGCAAGCCGCTGCACGCGGCAAGGTCCACACCCGTCAACGCTCTGCAATTATTGAAAGCGTCTGCGCCTATTGAAACGAGTCCTGCAGGCAAGCTTATATCTGTCAGCAGACTCATTGACTGAAAATTGGATGCCCCTATATATTTCAAAGTCGACGGCAACTGTACTTTGGTAACTTCAGACTGAGAAGAAGTCAACTTTCCGTCCGCAATTCCCACAGTGCCTTCTCTTATCTCCACCGTCGTCTGTCCTGAAGGCAGATAATAATTTATAAGCCAGTTGTCTATATAGTTTGTCTGACCGGATTTTACAAGCAAGGTTTCTGCAAAAGCGTCTTATTTTATTGTTTCCACGCTTGCAGGAATATTCACAGAATTCAGATTTACGCAGTTTTTAAACGCGCCCTGCCCTATAACGACCAGACTGTCAGGCAACGTCAAAGAAGTCAGACTAAGCTTTGTAGACGCGCCGTAAAACGCTTTTGACGGTAACTCCGTCGGCTAAAAACGTAACCGTGTGCAACTCTCTGCTTGTCGTATCACATGCCGTGAACGCAAACGTCAACAAAATAACCGCTATTGCTATAAGTATAACGGATTTTGACAATCTTTTCATTATGCCTCCTTTGACCGCTACCATAGCATATATAAATAAACCCGCTCTGTCAATCCGAAAACTGACAAGCGGGATTAATTTTACAAATCATTACGCAAGCTTATTTCGCGCCGATAATCGCCTGACACAGCCTTGCTATTGCGATATTGTCGGTACAAGACGCAAATTCGTAATCGATATCGCCGAACACGTAATACGGCACGTTTGCAGAGGTATGGCTGCCTTTTGTATACATTGAGTCGCTCAGCTCCGCCGCGCTTTCTCCGTTGTAGACAAGCCCTCCCGTTTCGTGGTCGGCGGTAACTATCACAATCGTGTTTCCTATCCTTTCAGCATATTCAACGACTGCTTTTATCGCGTTGTCGTACGCTTTGACGTGTTCCAATGCGTCAGCCAGTTCGTTATTGTGGCTGAATTTGTCGATATGGCTTTCTTCAATCATAAGAAAGAATCCGTCTTCGTCCTGCGACAATATATCCAGAGCTGCAACAGCAAGCATCGCAAGCGTAGGCCTGCTATCCCCGTCCTGAACAAGCGGTATCTCGTCAAACGCGGCGAAAATGTTGCCCTGCGTTTGCTCTATCTGCGAAAAACCGTCGACGTAAGAATATTTCTGCTCTATCTGCGCTTTGAGCGGCGCGTATCTCTCGCTGTTGCTGCCGAAAAACAGATTTATACCGCTGTCAAGCTGGTCCTCAAGTATTTCGTCCAGGTTGTTTCTCGAAGACGTATGCGCTGAAAATCCCGCAGGAGTCGCACCGTCCACGCCCTCTGTGGCTATAACGCCCGTCGCCATACCGAGAGAAATGGCTTTTTCTGTAGTAGAAACAAGGTCTTTACCTTTGTACTGCCCTACATGCCCGTTGTCCGTCTTATACCCTGTGGCAAGAGCTGTTGCCGCCGCCGCGCTGTCTGTAGGTCCGAACACATTGCGCGAAAAAGTGGTAACCTCTCCCGTAAAATCGGCGTTTTGAGTAAAGAACAAGCCGCCGTACAGCGTTTCTGCCGCCCTTACGTGGTTTTTCCCCATACCGTCGCCTATCATCAGTATCACATTGAGCTTTTCGCCGCCATATTGAACGACGTACTTTTCGGCATCGGATACTTTTATTGATTGCGCTATCGCAAAACCGCTGAGTACCGCCGCGGTGGCAAATATCAAAACCGCAAGCACTGCCGTGCATACCTTGACAATCTTCTTCGTCCTTTCCGTCATAATTTCACCTCTCAGAACAATTATAACATCAGAAAGTCAACCTTTCAACGGAAAGAGAAAATTTTTAGCAAAACAGTATTCCCAAAATGCAGGATTTTGTATATTAAATATCCGTTTAATCTACACAGGCAAGAAAAAATCCGCTCTTTTGCAGAGCGGATTGAAAAGTCCCGTATCAGTTGTCTTTTACGCCTTGTTGAGGACGTATCCGTCCTTTGTATCGGTAACCGTGTATCCCTTTGCGGCAATCTTTGCACGCAATTCGTCCGCAAGAGCATAATTTTTCTCTTTCTTTGCAACAACGCGCTGCTGAGCAAGTTCGACTACGTCGGCGGGAGCCTCTGTTCTGGGCTGCTCTTCAGGCTTTGCGTTGTCAAGAGAAAGTCCCAGCACTTTGTCGAAATCGAGCGCGAGTTCGTATATATCGCGGCTTTTGGGTTCTTTGACTGCCTTCCACAATACGCCCAGAGCGCGCGGAACGTTGAGGTCGTCGTTTATCGCGTCTACAAATTCTTGTTTATAAGCCTTAATCACGCTCTCTTCCGTCTTTGCGTCGCTTGTCTTGTGCTGATAAAGTACGTTGAGCAACCTCGCGTACGATACTTTTGCTCCGTCCATGCCGTCAAACGTGAAGTTGAGCTTTTTGCGGTAATGCGCGTTGAGGCAGAAGTATCTGAAATCCATTGCGCTGTATCCGCGTTTTTCAAGGTCGCTTATCGTATAAGTGTTGCCCAGACTCTTGCTCATCTTGCCGTTGTTTACGAGCATAAAGTCGCCGTGAACCCAGTAATTTACCGTCTTCTTTCCTGCAAGAGCCTCATTTTGAGCTATTTCGTTTTCGTGGTGGACGGGGATATGGTCCACGCCGCCGGTATGCACGTCAAACGGAAACCCCAGATATTTGCGGCTGAGTGCGGAACACTCTATATGCCAGCCGGGGTATCCCATACCCCACGGACTTTCCCACTGCATGATGTGATTGGGTTCTGCCTTTTTCCACAGCGCGAAATCCGCCGGGTGGCGTTTCTGACTGTTGACTTCAACTCTCGCTCCCGCCTGCTGCTCATCCAGATTGAGTCTGGACAGCTTGCCGTATTCAGGGAACTTGCCGATGTCGAAATAAATGCCGTCGTCTATCTCGTAAGCGTATCCCTTGTCGAGAAGTTCCTGAACGTAAGCAATCGTTTCCGGTATGTGGTCTGTAATCTTCTCGACCACTTCGGGTCTTCCTATATTGAGTTTTTTGAGGTCCTCAAAGAATACTCCGGCATAGAATTCGGCAATTTCATAGGGAGATTTCTTCTGTTCGCGGGACGCCTTTTCCATCTTGTCCTCGCCCTCGTCCTCGTCGCTCGTAAGGTGTCCTACGTCGGTAATGTTCATTACGCCCTTGAGTTTGTAACCGTCGTATTTAAGCACGCGGCGGAACAGGTCCATAAACACATATGTCCTCAGGTTGCCTATATGTGCAAAGCTGTATACAGTCGGTCCGCAGCTGTACATGCATACCTTGCCCTCTTTGAGGGTCTTGAAATCCTCTTTTTTTCTCGTAAGAGTGTTGTATATCTTCAGCATAATATCTCCTCTCCGCTTTGCGGAAATCTTTATTCTTCTTTATCTTCTGCCGTTTCTTCGTTTGCGTTGGTTATAGAATAACGGCAACTCTTTACCTTGAGCATATCTTCGAGAGTCGCAATCCTCTTGTTGAGCCTTGCAATCTCTTCGAGTATCGGGTCAGGCAACTTTTGCTGGTCAAGGTCTTCCACCCTCTCATCGTACTGCTTTACGACTCTTCCCGGAACGCCCACCACGGTACAATGCGGAGGTACGTCCTTGAGAACGACGCTGCCTGCGCCTATCTTGCTGTCGTGTCCTATCGTAATCGCGCCGAGGACCTTTGCGCCCGAACTTATCATTACGTTGTCCTCAATCGTGGGATGCCGCTTGCCCGTCTGCTTGCCGGTACCGCCCAGCGTAACTCCCTGATATATCACGACGTGAGTACCTATCTTTGCGGTTTCTCCTATTACGACTCCCACGCCGTGGTCTATGAATACTCCCCCCGCTATCTCTGCGGCAGGGTGTATGTCAACCCCCGTTTTTTTGCGAGTGCCTTTTGCTATCATAAACGCAAAAAACTTGCACCCGTGTTTATAAAACCAATGTGCAAACCTGTGCCTAAGCAACGCGTTGAAACCCCCGTACGTCCAGAAAACAGTCCATTTACTGGTAGCGGCAGGGTCGTTCAGCATTGCAAAATCCAGGTCCATTTTAATCTTTCCCATAACTTCTCCTTTTCACCCGTAACATGGTAAAAGTATAAAAAATAAGACGTCCTTTTTCAAAGACGCCTTTTGCGCGGTTCCACTTTGATTGCAGAAATATTCTGCCTCTTTGAGTCTTTAACGGGACTGCCCGTTGCGGCATTTCCTCCGCAAAGCTACCGCCTGCACTTCACACGCCTTTCAAGCAAAGGGCTTTCAGCCGCCGACCCTTCTCTCTGTCACTCTCCGCGCGCGCTACTCTTGACGGAATAACGCCTCTTATTTATATATGAAGTATAAATTAATTTTGCCACTCTGTCAAGCGTTCTCGCGTTTTATCCTGTCAGACGGCTGGACTTGCCGCTCTCCTCTGATTATTTGCTACTTAATACGCGGTTTGTCCGATTTTGTGAATAATTTTGTAAATTTATCTATTGAACGCGCGCGCGCCATATGATATAATTTACTAAAATGTGTACGCGCGTAACAGCGTAAAAGTCAATCGGAGGTACAATTTTATGGGTATGGACAAACCCTTTATCAAAAGAGCTTTTGCAACACCCGGACACGTAGTCAACATCCTCAATATCAAAAGTCGCTGCTATACCAAAGTGGCAGACCTCAAGGCTGAAGTCATAAAAAGCGACGAGCCTATACGTTTTGAAGACCTGGACAAAAAAGCGTTCAAACCAGCTCATATAATGGAAAAATGGGCGGACAAGTTTGGCTGCGCATGGTTCAGATTTACCGGAAAAGTGCCTGAAACTGCAAAAGGCTCCCACGTCGTCCTGCGCATTAAACTTCAGGGCGAAGGACTTGTTTTCAACGAAGACGGTATCGTTTTGCAAGGCATTACGCAGATTGTCAGCAAGGGCGATATTTTCCACTCTCTCGTCGGCAAACAGGTGGTAGACGTTGCGGACTGCTCTACCGGCAAAGAAGAAATCAAGCTTTACGTCGACGCAGGTTTCAACGGCAAACTGCGCTTTAAAAAACTGGTCGCAAGACTGCGCCGCTGCGACATAAGCATACTCAACGAATCTGTAAATCAATATTATTACGACTATATAGACCTCTATTTCACAATGCTCAAACTGGACAAATCCAATCCTCGCGTTGCAGAAATAGACGCTGCGCTGAAGGAATCTTACAAGGCGTTCAGAAAGCAAGGCGCAACTGCGGCAAGAGCCGTTCTCGCTCCTCAGTTTGAAAAGCCCGTTTTTGACAAACAGACTCAATATTACTGTATAGGACACGCGCATATCGACCTTGCGTGGCTGTGGCCTCTGCGCGAAACCAAACGCAAAGTCGCAAGAACCTTTGCAAACCAGCTGAGAAATATCAAAAAATACGACGACTTTATCTTTGCAGAATCTCAGCCTCAGATGTGGGTATGGCTCAAAGAGGGTTATCCCGACCTTTACGAAAAAGCAAAACAGGCTGTCAAAGACGGCAGAATAGAACTTCAGGGCAAAATGTGGGTTGAAAGCGATACCAACCTGACTTCGGGAGAAAGCTGGATTAGACAATCCCTTTACGGCGATAAGTTCTGGAAACAGGAATTCGGTCAGGACCTCAGATTGTGCTGGCTGCCCGACGTCTTCGGTTTCCCCGCGTCGCTGCCCCAGGTCATAAAAGGCTGCGGCATGGACTATTTTATGACGATAAAGATAATAAGCAATACGGTCAATCAGTTCCCCTACAAAACGTTCAACTGGGTAGGCATTGACGGCACAACCCTTCTCGCTCACATGGAACCTCTCGGCGACTACAATGCGGGAGCGTCCCCCCTTGCGATATTCAAAGGCAACGCCCGTAATACCGAAAAGGACATTATCCCCAAAGCGTTGCTCATTTACGGCGACGGCGACGGCGGCGGCGGTCCCGGAGAAGGACATATCGAATATATAAAACGACACAAAAAGTTGTTCAACTGCAAAGTCAGCAAGTCTATAAATCTTTTTGAGGACCTTGAGGAATATCGCAAAATAATGCCTACTCATAAAGGCGAACTTTATTACGAACGCCATCAGGGCAGCTATACTTCGCAGGCGCGCTCCAAAAAATTTAACCGCAAAATCGAAAACCTTCTACACAAGGTCGAGTGGCTGGGCGCAGTCGCGAAACTCAAAGGCGCGAAATACGACTTTGACGAAATGGAAAATATCTGGAAGGAAATCCTGCTTTACCAGTTCCACGACATACTCCCCGGAACTTCTATCAAACGCGTATACGACGAAAGCCTCGAAAGGTATCAGATATTGTATAACCGCTTGGAAGAAATAGAGAAAAACCTCCTTCTCGAAGGAAAGGACAGCGGCAGACTATCTGCCGTCAACCCGATAGGCTTTGCAAGAAAAGAGTGGATTAAAAGCGGCAACGACTGGTATAAACTTGAGCTTGCGCCGTACAGCGTATCCTCTCTGCCTGCTCCTGCCGAGGTCGATTCTTCTTCTCTGTCTTTTGACGACTACACTTTGCAGAACTCGCGCGTAAGAGTCGTATTCGGCAACAACGGCGAAATCACCTCTCTTTACGACAAAGAAGGCGGCAAAGAAATCGTGGGCAAGTACTTCAACAAGTTCACGATTTACAGCGACCCGTTCATGTACTACAATGCGTGGGATATAAATATCAATTACCCCGATATGAAAAAGTGGGATATGAAACTCGTTGGAGTACGCAGTTATATCGACGGCGTCCGCGTGGTAAGAGAACAGACGTTTAAGTACGACAAATCGACACTGGTACAAAAAATTTCTCTTACCGTCGATGACAATATGGTAACCTTCGACACCACGGTGGACTGGGACGAACGTTTCAAGATGCTGCGTGCAGACTTTATTCCCGCTTTCTTTGCGGACGAAGTCAACTGCGACATACAGTTCGGTACGTTCAACCGCACGACGAAACAAGAAAACAAAGTGGACTGGGCACAGTTTGAAATCTGCGCGCACAAATACGTGAACATAGACGGCGCGGATTACGGTTTCGCGCTCATCAACGACTGCAAGTACGGACACCGCGCAAAAGACGGATTCCTCAGCCTTTGCCTGCTGCGTTCTCCCGAATTCCCCGACCCGACATGCGATATATGCACGCATACGTTCAGCTATGCGATACTACCGCACAAGCAGCCTCTTACCGAAAGCGACGTCGCTGCACGCGCATACTGTTTCAACCATCCGATAGAAATTACGGAGTCAAATCTCAACGCGAATACGTTTGTCAAACAAAGTAGCGACGGCGTGATAGTAGAAACTGTAAAACCGGCTGAAAGCGGCGAAGGTACAATTTTGCGCGTATACGAGTGCAAAGGCAAGCCGTGCGAAGTCGCGCTCTCCCCTTCAGTCGGGTTTGAAAAGGCTTACGACTGCGATATGCTTGAAAACGTAAAGGGCGAAACAAACCTTGAAAAACTCACTTTCAGACCCTGGGAAATCAAGACAATTCTCCTAAAATAAATCAAGCGGAACTACATAAAAATCCTCTCCGTTACGGGGAGGATTTTTTGTATAAACTAACTTGTCATTATACAGTTTTTCTGACTATTATATAAGAAAAAAAGATTGTAATATAAGACAACTTCTTCACATTTTATGCGTTTGCCGCAATATGTTCTGCAATCGCGTCGGCAAGGTTTATGCCCGTAACCTCTTTTACTGTGCCGAAATGCGCGCTGGTATTGACTTCGCACACGGTATATCCTCCGTCCCTGAAAAGCAGGTCAACTCCCGCAAAATCCGCGCCTACGGCATTTGCAGCCGCTACAGCGAGTTTTGCGGCGTCCTCCGTCAGTTCCGCAGCCGTCATTTTGCCGCCTTGCAGCACGTTGGAACAGAACCCGTCTGACGACCTCTCTACCGCACAAAGAGCTTTTCCCCCCACTACGTTAACGCGAAGGTCCCTGCCGTGGCTCTCCTTTACGTATTCCTGCAACAGCATGCCTTCTTTTGTTCCTCTTATAAAATTCTTGACCTGTTCTGCGTTTTCTGCAAGTTTAACACCCATGCCGTAAGACGATTTTGCTTGTTTGAAAACCACGGGGAGTCCCGTATTTTTTATTATTTCGTCAACAAACGAAAGGTCGTTATAACCCACATTGGTATAAGACATGGGTATTACGAACGTACGCGGCGTAGGAACACATGCCTTTGTCAGCGCGAGATGCGTCATAACTTTGTCGTCGCAAAGCGCGATTGCGCGGGAACTGTTGAAAACCCTTACGCCCGCAAGTTCGAGAGCGCGGGCAAGTGGCACATCCTTATCCCACATAAGCGCGGCAGAAGGCAGCCTTCTGAAAAAGTCCGCGCCCTCCTTTGTCAATGCGTAAATAAGTTGTGCGTTCAAAGCGCGTTCTACTTCAAAACCTCTATCTTCAAGAGCCTTTTCAAGCATGGCGTACTGTTTTTCAAGTCTTTCCGTACGGTAAAACGCGTTTGTAATCAGCAATATTTTCTTCATACGGTTATAATAACACAACGGCAGAAAAATGTCAGCAACTTGACGTCTTTTGTTGAGAGTCAAAGACTTTGTTTTATATCTAAAGCGGTTTAGGAACACGTGTCGCTTGTGTCTTCTCAGCAACGTTTCAAAATAAGTTTTTAACAGACTCCATTTTTTAAACTTATTATGTATGATGCGATATTTCTCAGCCGCACTTCATTTAAAAAAATACTTATCCCGGACAAAGGGATAAGTATTTGTGCATGAGTATTTGAATCTGACAATCTTTCAGTACTTCTTGTATGCGGGGTCGTTGATGACTTCCCCCAGAACTATTGCCCTTCGTACCGATTCCGCGCTGACTTTTATTTTGCCGCCGTCCTCGTTCTCTTCGTCTACTTTGACAAAACGCAGGTTGTAATGCTCGCCGCAGCCCTCTTCGCTGACGCCGCCTATACTTCCTGACACAGGCACTTTTTCAACGATATACAAATCGTCGTTGTCGTGTTCAACCACACAATGCTCGTCGTGATGCGACTTTGTAATGCCCACCACGTTTGCGGAAACGTGCACCTTCGGTCTTGTTTCGACAAGGTCTGTGCCTCTGACGACAGAATCTTTCTTCGGCGGCTTGTTTACAGGTATCGAATAAGTCCTTACGGGTGAAGATTCAAACCTTATGTCGTTTGGTTTGAGAATTTCCGAAAAAGGGTCTTCTGGCGTTTTCCCTTCAAGCCGCACGCGCATTGCATCCTGACGTTTGCTCTGATTTTGATTTTTCTTTTTTCCCGACTTTACGCTCCACGTTGCCATCGCCACGAAAAACACGACGAGGAACACGAAAAATATCGGAAGAAAGGTGGTCAGTTTCATTTTTTCTTCTTTCCGTCAGACGGAGTTTCGTTGCCGCCCGTAAGCGAATTTCTCATAGCGGTATCTGCCTGAATATTCTGCATCTTGTAATAATCTAATACACCTATCTTGCCCTCTCTGAGTGCGGCTGCCATAGCCTTGGGGACTTCTGCCTCCGCAGCGATGACGTTTGCTCTCATTTCCTGAGATTTCGCTTTCATTTCCTGTTCGAGAGCTACAGCCATTGCACGGCGTTCTTCCGCTTTTGCCTCGGCTATACGCTTGTCTGCCTCAGCCTGGTCCATCTGCAGCTGTGCGCCTATGTTTCTGCCCACGTCTATATCCGCAATGTCGATTGAAAGTATCTCAAACGCGGTGCCGTTGTCCAGACCTTTGTTGAGTACGGTTTTGGATATCTGGTCGGGGTTTTCAAGGACGTCTTTATGGCTGTCTGCAGAACCCACCGTAGTTACTATGCCTTCGCCTATTCTCGCGATAATCGTATCTTCTCCCGCGCCGCCGATAAGCCTTGTGATATTTGCGCGCACGGTAACTCTTGCCTTGACTCTGAGTTCGATACCGTCCTTTGCGATAGCGGATATTCCCGGAGTTTCGATTACTTTGGGATTTACCGAAACCTTTACCGCATTGAGTACGTCCCTGCCGGCAAGGTCGATTGCTCTCGCCGTTTCGGGCGCAAGCTGGATATTCGCGCTGTGTGCGCTGATAAGAGCGTTTACGACTTTTATCGCGTCGCCCTTTGCGAGAACGTGAGTTTCAAGTTCGTCTATAGTAACGTCAAGTCCGGCTTTCATCGCGCTGATATAAGCGTCTACGATGGTAGCGACCTTTACGCCTCTCCACTTCATACCTATCAGCCTTGCCATTGAAACCTTTACGCCGGACACCAATGCCCTGAACCATATTCTCAACGGCAAAACGCCTAAAATTACCGCAATCAGTATAAGCACTACGACGACCGAAACGATAATCGCGGTAATCGAACCCGCGCTCATTGCCAAAAGCATCAACATATTGACTTCCTCCGAATTATTCTTTTATCTTTACCACAATTTTGCCGCCTTCGACATAGTCAACGACGACCTTGCAGTCTTTTGCTATAAACATTGCGTTGGACACAACGTCGTAAATCTTGCCTTCAATGCTTACGCTGCCAGCAGGACGCAGCGCGCAAAGCGTAATGCCCTCTTTGCCGACAAGATACTCATAATCTGCCGTACCTGCCGTGTGTCCTATCGATACGGCGGTATCCTTATTGACAAATCCCGTCCTTGAAAGATATCCGCGTTTCATGGAGAAAACCATAACGGTAAACGCTGCAACCAACACGAGCATAATCACCGCCAGCAGTATGAACAACTGTATGATAGGATTTCCTCCGCCGTGATTATACACGCGGATAACTATACCTATTATGACTAATACCGAACCCGTTATGCCGAAGAATCCGAATCCGGGCTGAAAAATTTCCACGACGATGAATATAAGTCCTACGATAAGACATATTGCCGCCGCCCAGCCTATCTCCGAAAACACCAGGGCGAATTCTTGCCAGAAAGTCATTTTTTACCTCCGAACCGCGCTGTATCGTGCGCGCGATATCATATATATTATAATACAGTACGGCGGATAGGTTGTCAATAGCGGTTTATGCTGACAATATTACACCGCTGCGCATCTGCTTTTAAATAAGCGTATCACTTTTATTTATATTTGTCAACTTGTAATAAAGCAAATTTAAACTATTAGTTTTATTTGCGTTTTTACACACTATGAACGCGCTGTTTCTTAGGACTGACAATATTTATACCGGACAACAAAAAGCAGACGCGGTTTATAGCGACATATTTGTGTAACCGCTACTTTGAATTCATTTATAATAGTCGATATTGTCCTGGGAATCTGTCTTGTCCCGGCACTTTCACAACCATCCTGTTTTCTTAAACAAAAAGACGCCGGATATCCGACGTCCTCGTTTTGTTTCGCTATGTATTAAGAAAGGAATACTTTGTAAGCCCAGTCAAGCAGCTGATGCGGGAAAATCTCAAGCATCCTGAGCATGCCGCTGTTCTTTACTCTGTAACGCGCCTTTGGCTTTTTCTTGTTGAGAGCCTTCATGGTCGCTTTTATCAGATATACGGGGTCGTTCGCGTTCTTAAGTTCATGCTCCATGATAGGTTTCATCTTGCCGAGTATTCCCTTATAAAGCTCCGTGCCTTCATACAACGCCTGGAAACTTGAGGACGCACTGTCGTGCATACGGGTCTTGAAAGAACCGGGAACTATCTGCACCACGGGAACTCCCACAAACATCAGCTCTCTTCTGAGGCTGTCGCAGTATGCGTCAACTGCATATTTTGACATCGTATACGGTCCGTTGAAAGGTTGCGGAGTGAGATAACCGCACTCAGAGCCGCAGTTTATAATCCTGCCGTTGCCTTTCATTACCATATCTATAAAAGTACGGTTTACTTTTACCATACCCATAATATTAATCTGAAGGCTCTTTTCAATCAGATTGACGCAGTCGCCTTCTACCATCGAACACATCTTCTGATAGCCGGCAAAGTTGATAACCGCATCCAGCTTATCTGTAACTTTGAGAATTTCTTCCTTTGCTCTGTCAAGGTCTTCCTGGATTACTACGTCAACTGACATAGGCACCATGTTTTCGATTTTAGAAAGTTCTTCAAGTTCCTTCTTGTTTCTGCCGAACGCAAATACCGTCCAGCCGTTCTTTGTCATTTCTCTGGCGCAAGCACCGCCGAGTCCTCCGGTTACACCGGTAAAAACAGCATATTTCATAACCAAACCTCCGTCCACACAGCCGATTTTCTTCGGACAACAAATTAATTATAATTGGATACAGAATTTTTGTCAAACTTTTAACAACTGTTTTCGACATTTTCCGCCACATTTGTATAATTTTTTATACTTGTAGGTGTACAACATGATTATATGCACGCATAATTGCATAAAAATTACATAAAGTTATTGTTTTGTAAAATTTACCGCCTTAATCATTTCTTTAAACCATTTTTGTTGCATAAATATTCGATCGGATTATAATGTATTCACGCGAAAATAAACTTTCACGCGTAAGGAGATATTTTATGAAAAAGAAATTTGTTTTGCTTACGGTTGTCGCTATCGTCGCAGCTCTGTCTTTGAGCGTTGCACTCGCCGGCTGCACTACCGTAGATATGTCAAAAGCAGGTCCCGAAGAAATTAAGGCTTACGGCAAACTCGTGGTTGCCACTTCCCCCGACTTTCCCCCGTTTGAA
Source organism: uncultured Christensenellaceae bacterium (assembly GCA_944380275.1). Lineage (GTDB taxonomy): Bacteria > Bacillota > Clostridia > Christensenellales > UBA3700 > Ornithoclostridium. The sequence continues at coordinate 32,753 of CALWHB010000017.1, forward strand.
AGCCTCGACGACGCAGGCAATATCATCGGCTGGGATATCGACGTTGCAAAAGCTCTTGCAGAAAAATTGGGCGTAGAACTTGAAATCCGTTCAATGGAATTCGACGCCGTTCTCTCAAGCGTTGCCGCAGGCAAAGTTCACATGGGTATGGCAGGCATAAGCAATACCGCTAAGCGCGACGAAAGCGTAGATTTCAGCATGAACGTATTCGACAGCTCTCAGATGATTATCGTCAGAGCGGACAACACGTCTATCAACGGTCCTATGGACCTCGCAGGTAAAACCGTTGCTGTTCAGTCCGGCACCATCGGCAACTGGCTCGCGGATATGGATGAGGATTACGCTTATGAAACAAACGATGCAGACGAAACGGTCGCTATTCTGGGACAGCCCGCAACCGTTACAAAGCTGAGCAGCGGTATGATGGCTATCCAGCAGGTAAAGAACGGTCAGGCTGACGCCGTTATCCTGGACAAGCTGCCTGCGCAGACTATCGTTGAAAGCCTCAATAAAGAAGGCGGCGCACAGCTCAAAATCCTTGAAACCAGCGTTTACGACGACGCTTACGCGTTCGCTATCGGCGAAGGAAACTCTTCTCTCAAAGCATGGATAGACCAGGCTCTCGCAGAACTGGAAAAAGACGGAATAATTGACGAACTCAACGCTAAGTGGTTCGGTTCTGAAGAATAATTTTTCTTATAACGATTCATGCGCCCGCCCCTGCACATACGCTCGGACGGGCGTAAAAGGTATTTATGAAACTCGACTTAAGCATAATTTTCAACGCCAAAACCTTTTCGATGCTCCTTGAGGCTTACGGCTGGACTATTTTTATAACCGTTTTTGCGTTGATTATAGGTATTATCCTGGGCACAATTCTCGCGGTTTTCAGAGTGATTCCGCAGACAAACTTAATTGCCAAAGTTCTTAATAAGTTTGCCGGCGCGTACGTATCGGTATTCCGCGGCACTCCGCTCATGGTGCAGCTGTTCATTTTCTCTTTCGTCATTTTCGCCAAAGTCGTGCTGGTCAACAACACGATAAGCGCGTATCTTATAGCCGTAATAGGTTTTGGTCTTAATTCTGCCGCTTACGTATCTGAAATCATCCGCGCAGGCATACTCAGCATTGACAAAGGTCAGATGGAGGCAGGACGCGCACTGGGGCTGTCTTACGGTCAGACTATGTGGAACGTTATTCTCCCCCAGGCGGCTAAAAACATAATCCCCCCGTTGGGCAACGAGGCGATTTCTCTGGTAAAAGAAACTTCTGTCGCGCTTATCATAGGCGTAAACGAATTCTTTACCGCAATAAAACTGCTCACTTCAAGCACCTACAACGTGCTTACCCCCTACCTCTTCGCCGCGGTAGTATATTATCTTACCGTCGCGATTATGGCTTTCGGACTGAGCAAACTGGAAAAGAGGCTGAGGAAAAGCGATGCAAGATAACATAATCACAAAAAACGCAAAACCCGTTATAAGTACGCGCGGACTTGTAAAAAAGTTTAACGGCAAGACCGTTCTGCGCGGCATTGACGCAGACATATACGAAGGAGAAAAGGTCGCGGTCATAGGACCCAGCGGCAGCGGCAAAAGCACTTTCCTGCGTTGTCTTAACCTGCTTGAAATACCGTTCTCCGGCACAATCCTGTTCGGCGACGAAATAATCTTCGGCAGCGACTACTACGCACAGAAAGACAAGCTGAAGGAACTGAAAGCCGCAAGACGTCTTTACAAAAAAGGTTACGACGACGAAACCGTAAAAAGCATAAGGCAGGAAATAAACGACCTCAAAACCCTTGAAAAATCTCTGAAAAAAGAACTCAAAGAACATAAAGCTCACGCAAAAATGCTCAAAGCGACGTCAAGCCGCGAAGGTGCGCTTGAAGACGCAGAGCAAACCGCAAAACTGATAACGACGGTGAGTGAAAAGATAGCGCAGACCAAATCTCTGATAAAAGCAGAAAAAGCCAAAGAAAAAGCGCGCAGAAAGCAGGTCAGAGAGCAGCTTGACGAAAACCTTCTTTCAAAAATGAGCGAAGATATTTCTGCCCAGCTATGCGTTACGCTCAAATCCAAATCCAGACATAAAAAGTTTGTTTCCGAAATGGAAAAAACGATTGACGCTCACCGCCGTATGACGGGCATGGTATTCCAGCACTTCAACCTGTTCGGAAATCTGAGCGTTATCGACAACATCACCCTTGCGCCGATAAAGACGGGCTTGCAAGAAGTAAAAGCAAAAAAACGCGCTCTTAGAGCCGCAGCGAGAAAGGGCGACGAAAACGCAAAATCGGAACTGGCAAAGCTCCCTCACAAACTGGAGATAATCGAAAACGCGCGCAAGCAGGCCTACGAACTTCTGGGAAAAGTCGGTCTTCAGGACAAAGCGGACGTCTACCCCGCCACGCTTTCAGGCGGTCAGAAACAGAGAATAGCCATAGTCCGCGCTCTTGCCATGAATCCTTCGATAATGCTATTTGACGAACCCACTTCCGCACTCGACCCTGAAATGGTGGGCGAAGTGTTGCAGGTCATCAAAAAGCTTGCCGACGACGGCATGACGATGGTGATAGTAACTCACGAAATGGGATTTGCGAGAGAAGTTGCGACCAGAGTGCTTTTTATCGACGAAGGCGTGATAAAAGAGGACGCTCCTCCGGCACAACTTTTCGGCAACCCGCAGAACGAAAGACTCAAAGAATTCTTATCCAAAGTTCTTTAATGGATTTCTGAAATCAATATTATTTGTAAACAAAACAAGAGCCGCAGATTTAGCGGCTCTTTTACTTTCACTGTCTGACGGAGTCAATTTTTCTTGTTTTCTCCTCTCTTCTGAGAGAACATCCATTTCTGCCAGTCATCCCGACGGTAAAACACTTTCATCATTTTATGTCCGCCCCTTGCGTATATATCCAGCTTTATATCGCATACGTCTTTCAGTATTTTATAAAGTGCTATATCTTCGTCTGCGGAAACTACTTTATCGTCGATTGCATGCCCTGCCCAAATTCTCTCGTTCTTAAAGATATCCGG
>CALWHB010000018.1 GCA_944380275.1 uncultured Christensenellaceae bacterium
CGTAACACTTTCTACATACTTATCGGATAATTGAGTGTCCCTTATAATCTCTGTCCGCAAAGATTATTTCGGTGAGTTCCTGAGTGGCGCGACGCGGACCGGAACGATTCCGCGACGCCCTGTTCCACTTTCCGATGCCGGGTGCGGGGTCGTGGAGCCCCCGTCCGACAGCTATGCGCGATTACGCAGCAATAGCAACTTGCTTATTATTAGCGTTTAATTTTAATTTCCGTTTTTACGAAGCCGAGCCTTCGGTATGCTTATGTTACCCTCTGTCCGCCTGTCGAATCCGGGACAGCCCCATGGGTCTATATTGTATTATGTTTAAAAAAATTTGTCAAGAAGGCAGTCCGAAGTCATAACCGGTATTTTTGTAAAATTTTGCCACACCTTCTTATTTGACGTTGAGATTTACCGTGATTTTCAATTTCAAGCCGTCGAGATACGATTTGCCCACACTTCTTTTCCACTCCTCGCCGTACTCGCGGTAAAGTTCTTCTCCCAGATGAAAAACGTCCGCGTCGTAATATTTACATATTTCAAAACAATCTGCTACCGCAGAAATTATCTGCGCACGCAACTGCTCTTGTTCAGATTGGCTTATGCCGCCCGTAGCACCGGATGCCGACACATAATATTTTTGCGAAGGGCGCACGGAAAAATCTATTCTTATTTCAGTTACATCATAAGACAATGCGGTTTTTGTTGCATCCGTCCTCAAAATTACCGCCTCCTTCTCCATACCGTCATCGCCCATATATGAAAGCACACCCGCATTTAGTTTTTCGGTAGTATAGCTGAGAGCGTTGCTCTGTCTTCTGCCCAGCCTAATCAGATATCCCTCTTTGTTGGTAACCACAACATGCGACACGTCAAGAAGTTTGGGTTTTTCGCCGCTTGACTCCTGCCCTAACAACCCGAATTCTCCCTCTCTCAGAAATACAAGGGGCAGACTTGCCGTATGACCAACCTTGTAAATATTCTCGAAATACGACTTAAGGCTGGCTGTATTCTGCCCTGCCTCTTTTCTGTTGGACTGAAGAATTTCTGTGAGATGATAGGACGCAACTTCGTTTATCGGCATCTGAACGGCAAGTATTTCTTTTGCGTCGCCCGCACTTGCCACAAGCAACGTATTGTCTGTAACCATATCGCTGGTAACGAGAAATTCTAAGACATCGGTCCTGCCGCTTTTTAAAAACCTGTCGCCCAGTATTATTACGTTTGTATGCGCGAAAGACGCCTTGAGTCCTACGGTATAAGACAGATTTTCAACAGCCTCCTGCACGGTTTTACCACGTGAGGAATAAACCACGAAATCGTTGCCCTGCGACGCCGAAGAGCTGTTCTTCGGAATAAGCACCTGAGCTGAAAGGCTTATTTCGTCATCCTCGTAATCTATGCCCATGCCAACGACAATCGCCCTGTCAAGCAAATTCACGTTTGAGGACAGTCCGTCAAGTAAAGCTACGACGGCTATAACGACGATGAGTATAAGCCATTTTGCCTTATTGCGTTTTTTCATACAATGCCTCCGTCTGCCCGTACTTTTTTCTGCCAAACACCGCCACGCAAACAAGTGCCGCAACCGGTACCGCATAATCCGCTGCAACGGTCATATATCTTAGCCACCCTGTCATTACATTGTATACTGTCTGTTGATTTCCTACGCCGAAAAAAGTAAGAACGCCGAGTGCGATACATACCGCAACGGAAACTACTTTTCTGTTTCCGAAAAAACTGCAAACACACTCGACAACGGCTGTAGACAACAACGCCAGTTTCACAACCGCTATCATAAGCCACGCACATACAACGGTAAAATCCACCGTACCTATAAGAGTCGAAAGCTTGTTGAATATCGCAAGCTTGTTGAAAGCGTTGGCAACAAGCACTCCTCCGCCGCCATAAACAGACGTAAAAGCAATTGACAATCCTACGGTAAAAGTTAAAATTAAAATATATGAAATCAACACGGGTACGATATTTTTCTTTTTACTGCCACTTACTGAAAAGAAAAGCAACGGCGAAAAATCACCGAACCATGCCAGATATTTATCGCACGAAAGCAACACTCTTTTATCGTAACTTATCGGCAATACGTTTTTTATACTGCCTGCCGCCTGAGCAAAAAAGAGATTGAGCGCGACCACAATCGCCACAAACCATATAATTATCTGAGCGGTACGCGCAAGCACGTTTCCTCCCTTGACCGTAAGATAAATCAAAGCCGGAATAAGCCCTGCAAGTATAAGCCGCCACAATCCTTCGTCAAACAGAGTCGTTGAACAATAAGCGGTCGTTTCAGAAGTGAAAAGCACGAGTTTTGCAAAACACGTTACGCCTACTACCGCCATCATCAGTCTTTTGAGCGGTACGGGTGCCGGCAATGCCCTTATATCGGTACGGGTAACGACCGCATAAACACAAACGAGAGCGACCCCGTCGGCAAGTACGAGAGTAAGCATTGAAAGCCATGCGTTTCTGCCCGCAGTCGCTGAAAGATACTGAGGCAGCATAACTATTTTGAAACATACTGACGAAATAAAAGCGAGTATCGCAAATTGCCCGGTATATATCTTGTCAGAAACCTTATCTCTCATTTTTTCAACCTCTTTTTGTTGATATTGGGAATACTCTCCGGTCTGTCATACATCTCGTCCACGCTCGCCTTAAATACTGCGTCGTTCCAGTCCCCGGTCAGGGCAGGAGCGTAAGGCGCAAGATAAGAAGTGCCGTAACTTCTCAGGTTGACGAGATATGCGGTGAGAAGAATTGCTCCCAGAATAATTCCGAAAAGCCCCAGCAACCCCGCAACCGCCACAAATATGAGCCTTAAGACGCTGCCCGTATTTGCCTCGTCCGGTACGCAATAAAGTCCTATCGTGGATACGGATATTATTAGTATTGTAGGAGTCGAAAGAAGTCCTGCTTTTACCGCAGTTTCTCCCAATACTATTGCCCCGACGATTGAAAGAGCCATGCCGACGTATCTGGGCATACGCACGCTTGCCTCGCTCAGTATCTCGAAAATCAGCAAAACAAGCAACATTTCAAACATCGGAGAGAGTGGGATTCCGTAAACGGAATTCATTATCGTTACCAGAAATTTGAGCGGAAACATCTGATACTGAAATTCCTGCAACGCAACGTAAGCTGCCGGCAGTAATATGGCTATCAGCAATGCCATTATTCTTATCGACCGTATAAGTGTCGCGCGAAAACTTTTCACATAATAGTCTTCACTTGCCTGCAAATGTTCGAGAAGTATAAAAGGCAGCGTAAGCACGACGGGCGAACCGTCCACTATTACAGCCACTCTTCCTTCGAGTAGTTTTGCACAGACTATATCGGGTTTTTCTGAAGTACCTACTCTGTCGAAAAGCGATTGACTCCCTTCTTCAAGAAATGCTGCGACGTATGAAGATTCTACTATTCCGTCAATATCTATCGCCTTGATTTTTTTACATATTTCATCCACTATGCGCTTGTCGGCGACGTTGGACAAATATGCTACCGAAACCACTGTATTGGTGAGTCTTCCCACCTTGAAATTCAAAAACCGTAATTTAGGGGTACGCAGTCTGCGGCGAATCATCACACAGTTTGCCTTGAAATCCTCTATAAACCCCTCCCTGGGACCTCTGAGAACATTGGAAACGGGCGGCTCCTGTATACCTCTTATCTGATACTTTCTTTCTGAGAAAACCAGCGCGCCTTCTGCCCCGTCTATTATAAGAACTATATCTCCGTCCGCAACTGACTGAGCTGCCTCATCTTCAGAATAATTAAGCTTTATCGCGGTCGTGGGACGGGTTACCGCATTGATTTTGTCAAGATAAGGATACTCAAGAGATGACAGAGCTTTTAACGGCGAAAAGATATTAAGTTCGCACAGCTCCTTGTCGATAACTCCGTCCACAAAAAACACGCTCGCGCTCTTGCCCGCGACCTTGAAATCCATCCTTACAAGGTCCTGCCCCTCACCGAACGCACTCCTGACCGCGTCCGAAAACAGCGCGTAATCAATCCTCTTTTCCATATAAATGTTGTGCGGATTTAAATAAAAATTATTCACCGCGTTCAAAGCAAAAAAATCGACAAAATACGCCCTCAACGGAAGTTTTGCGACAGGAAAGCGAGATTATACTTGTGCTATGAAAAAACTAAGCAATTACCGCGACGGAGATATTTTTCTCTATCTTCTATCCGTCCTGCCTTTCTTTTTATGCGCAAATGCTAAAATAGACGAAAACGTAATGGGACTCGCGCTGGGACTTTACGTTGCACTCGTGTATTGCCGCTGCAACTTCTTTCTGATTTCTCCTATGTATATAGCCGGATGCGCTCTTGCGGATTCTTCTGTAATAGGACTTATATACGCGATTTCGCCCGTCGTTTTTCTCGGATGCGCAAAGATACTTCATTACGCATTTGCGAAACCGCTTAATATGATTAGCGCGAACATCTTTGCCTGCATAAGTCTGATGCCCGTATTTATCCTCGACCTGGGAGTTCATCAGCTGCCGTACGTAATCACAACCCTCGTGCTCAATCAGGTATTCTGCTATTGCGCCACGGTGATATGTTACGCACTGGTCGTGCGCGGCGTAAGAAATAAGCTGTCGCCGGACGAAATACTGGGCGGCGCAGTTGCGCTTACCGTAATGTCGCTGGGATTGTACCGTTGCAACGCTTTCGGATTTATGCCATATTTTCTCGTAACCGGCTGGGTCGTAATGGCATGTACGCACAGCTTTTCTCTGAGTGCAGGCACTATGATATGCTTTGCGATAGGCGCGGGAGGCGCGGCAGCAGACATCAATCTTTCTGTCTGCGCAGCAGTTGTCGCAATGTTTGCGGCTGCATGCGGATTCAAAAAATTGGGCATATGGTTCAGTTTTGCCGCAGTTATGCTGACAGACCTTTTGTGCGGCGTGTTCTTCAACGCTTACGATTACGATATTCTGCACGTCGTCGCGCTTGGTCTGGGTGCGCTTGCTTTTGCCGTACTTCCCAGGAAAATCAAAGCAAAAATGCCGGTTTATATTACCGACAACGGCTTGTCCTCCGCAAAGCAGATGGTAAAACACAATCGCAGCGAAGTTTTTGCAAGACTTACCGGAGTCGCTAAAGTTTTTTACGAAATGGGCGATTGTTTCGGATATCGCCCGTCCGACGCCTTCAATGACAAAAGCCCCTCTCAGACAGTTGCGAAAGAAATTATGCTGAGAACGTGCGCTAATTGCCCTTCGCGTGCCGTATGTCAGGCGGCATTGGGCAGCGACATAAGTATGCTGTTTGAAGGAGTGGCATCCGCGTCGTTGAGCGGAAACAGAGTGTCTTCAGGCGACCTTCCCGCCTTTATCAACGCACGTTGCGTCAATATTCCGGCCTTGCTTTCCAACTGCGTACAAAGCGTACGCGACTACAATACCCGGCGCGACAACGAAAAACAGTACGAACTTTCACAGCAGATTGTCGCAGAACAGATGTACGGCGTGGGCAGACTGATTAGCAATCTCGCTGACGACGTGAACAGAGGCATTAATTTCGACACTTCTCTGGAGCAAAAGCTTATCGAAGAACTCAGTTATTGCAACATAGTATGCACCGAATCTGTAATGTTCTCCAAAGACGGCGACTTTTTTCTCAATCTTACCGTGCGTGCCGACGACGTTCAGAAACGCGCTCTTGACGAAATAGTAAACAAGGTATTGCACTGCAGCATGCAGCGCAACGGAAATCCGCAACCTGTCGGCAACGGCAAATCCACGATTTCGTTTTGCGCCGAACCCAGGTACGGAGCGATATACGGTGAGGCAACCGTACGCAAAGACGGCTCAACCGAAAACGGCGACGTAAAGAGCGTGCAGAAACTCGGCGGCGACAAACTGTTCTTTGCCATATGCGACGGCATGGGGAGCGGCAACGATGCTCACGACGGCAGCAACGCAACTCTGAATATGGTCGAAAACTTTTACAAAGCGGGGTTTGAAGGCGAGAACGTACTGAACATGATAAACAGACTTCTTATGTTGAGAAGTAAGGACAGTTTTTCTGCCCTCGACCTGTGCGTGATAGATTTAAGACGCGCGGTTGCACATTTCGTAAAACTTGGCGGAGTTCAGAGTTTTATAAAACGCGCGGACAATGTGGAAACCGTAAATTCATCCGCCCTGCCGATAGGTATCGTGGAAGAGGCAGTGCCGTTTACCGACAACAAACTACTCTCTTCAGGCGATACCGTGATACTCGTTTCTGACGGCATTGCAGACTCTTTGGGCGCGGACGGGATTTCGCTTATTTTGTCGAGAGCCGAAACCTCTCAACCTCAGGAATTGTGCGACATGCTTATATCTCAGGCAACAAAAAGAGGCGCGAAAGACGATTCAACAGTAATCGCCGTACGCCTCGTATAAATTCAGTTTATCGGCTTTTATAAACACGGGTAAGAATTTTGTGCCTGGAAAATTCAGTTTGTCTTAAACATCGTGAGATTGCCTGAGAAGTCAAGAGTGATTATGTTGTCGCCGTACACGGCAGGCGCGCTCAGGACAGCAGAACCGGTATTAAAACTGAGCCTCTGTCTGCCGTCCTTTTCAAGCAGATATACGTATCCGTCAGATGCGCCGAAGAGCAAGCCCCCTTTAAACGAGGTTATACTGCTTTCAACGCTTTTGCTGCCGGCACCGGTATAAGGAGAAGTGAACGCGAGTGATTCTCCCGTGGCAAAATTCCACATCACCGTACCGTTTGTTAAATCAACAGCGATTACACCCTTATCCGCAGTAGCGAAATACCCGACGTTGCCATCTATAAGCGGAGCGGTCGCACTGTCCAGATTGTAGTCCCCGACGTCAAATATCGCAAGGCTTTTGCCCGAACCCGCGTCCACCTTGAACACCGACGATTCGGCAGCGACCCAAAGCACATCTCCCTGAAGAGAAGGGGTCGTCGTGCGGTATCTCAGCCCGTCTTTATCGTTGCTCCAAATAGTTTTGCCTGTCGCAACGTCGTAAGCGATAAGTTTATCCCAATGAGAACCGACATACACGCAACGCCCGTCCGTCACCATGCGTGAAGGCGCGCTGTAGCCCCTCGGATTTTCAGCCGTCCAGATTATTTCTCCGCTGTCAAAAGAAAGACAAACGATTTTCTGCCCTCCACCGCAATATATTCTCTGTCCGTCCGAGGCGATGCCCATGACGGTATCTCTCGCCGCCAGCAAATCGATATCCTTTATCCATATCAGTTCTCCCGAAAGCGCGTTGAGCTTATACACTCTCCCTTCGCTGTCCTGAGCGACGACATATTCTCCGTCGACGTAAAAACTGTTCTTTATCGAATTCTTCGTCTTGTATTCCCAGACGATGTTACCGCTTTTTGCGTCAACGCAATATATGCCGCAATCTTTAGGATAACCGTCATCGACGGTACCGACGTATATGTAATCTCCGCATATTACCGGTTCGGCAAACTCGCCGTGTCCGCTCAAGGCAACGCTCCACTCCGCGTCCTGAGGCGCAGGTTGTTTCTCAAACCCGTAATACAGCATTTCGGAAGATACGAGTTCTCCTCCGCTCATGGTAACCTTGCGTATGCCCGCAGGAGAAGAGTCTATTCCTCCGCAATCGGGTCTTGCGGTACTGATATTGAATATGCCGCTGTCCGTTACGTTGAGATAGTTATAATGCCAGTGTCCGAATATCCAAGCCTCAAGCCCTTGCTGCTTTAGGTCAAGCGTATTCAAGCCGTATTTTACCGTAAAACCGTTTTCGTCGGGACACATATCGTGAGAGAATATCACGACTTTTTTACCGTCCTTTACAGCTGCCAGGTCGTTTGCAAGCCATCTCCACACTTCAGACTTTGTATATCTCGCCATATAATCGCCGTTTGCAAGCGACAACACGACATAATGTACGTTTCCAACGTCTAAGGAATAGTTGACAGGTCCGTAAATACTCTCGTACAAAGCCTCTCCGTATCCTCCCCAGTCAACGAAGTCGTGATTGCCTATTACGTACCTTACAGGCACGCCGACAGTCTGAGAATTGAGTCCGTTTATGTGGCTCTTCAGCCCTGCCTCGTAACATATATCTCCCGTATGTATCAGAAAAGCCGGATTTTCGCTTTCGACCCTGTCTTTCACGTCCTCAATCCAGTCGCCTACGCCCGACGCGTTCACTTCTGTATCAGAAATCTGCAGAAAGCTGTGCTCTGTATAGTCGACGCCAAGCTTGTCAAGATAAAAATCGTAACCCTCGCGCGCCTTTCCTGCATCAATATAAAAATCGTCTGTCCAGTATCCAGAAGGTATTGTTACCGTCACAAACCTGTCTTTAAGCCAGCCGTCTATGCGGTAATGTCCGTTTTCGTCAGTCAGAACGACATCCCTGCCGTTGGTAACGGCGACACCTTCAATAGGTCTGCCCGTTCCCGACTCATAAACGTATCCGCTGTATCTGTTGTGTTTTACCGCAAAATAAATACCTGCCGCTATCCCTGCGACAACGGCAAGAGCTACTATTACGATTGCGGTAATTGCCGTCGCTTTTCTGACCTTTGCGTTCAAATCTGCCACCTCCCGTTTTACGATTTCATTTTATCTCGCGTACGCAACATAGTCAATGTCCCTTATTGCCCGTATAGTGAGGATTATAATTCTCTCTTGACATTTTGCCGATAAAATGAGAAAATAAATAGACGACGTTGAAGACACGGCTGTTGCGGTTTTTCTATTGAAGATAAAGCCGCCGACATGTTGCAAATCAACGGCACGACTCACATGAGCAAGAAAGTTTTCCATGCCCGTGTAGATTATACTATAATTTCAAAGGATAGCTATGCAAAAGAATTATACTTTCGGTTCCTTTTCTGTATTTGAGCAGTTGCAGGACGACGGTTGTTACACGTCCAAAAGCAGATACCTCTTTTCTCTTTCCGCAGACAAGCTGAAAAGCATAAGCGGCTACGTCGCAAACTCTTCTCCTCACACAAAAGAAGAACAGACGAGGCACTTCGCAATCGTTATGAAAGGTCTGAAAAACGTAACGGTAGACGGAAACGGCTCAAGAGTGCTGCTTACTGACAAAGGCTCTTTCGCCTATCTCGAAAAATGCGAAAACGTTACTCTGAGAAATTTTGTATTTGACGTTGAAACCCCCTGTTGTCCTGAATTTACAGTTATCAAAACGGGACTAACTTCTGCAAACGTCAAATTTTCTCCCAACACCAGAGCTGAGAAAATCGATGACAGCACTTTTGACATAAAATGCGGAAACACTAAAATCGCCGTTGACGGAAAAGGCATAACTTACGTACGCGCGCTGGACGCGGACAGAAACGCTGTTTTCACTATAGGCAAAGAATCCGCCGACATCTTCTCTAAAGTGAGCAAGCTGGACATCCTCGACGACGACGGTACAAATCAGACAGTCAAGTTTTCTTTCAAATCTCTGTGTCCTCTCAAAAGCGGATTTTCCTACTCTTACCGCACCAACATACGTGACGAGGCAGGCTTTGTATTGGACAGCTGCAAAAACGTAATTCTTGAAAATTGCGCGATAAAGTATATGCATACCCAGGGCGTTATCGCACAATTCTGCGACAACGTAACCGTTGACAAAATGGACGTACGTCCAAAGCCTTCAAGGAGTGTCGCCTGCACAGGCAACGTATTCGATTTCTTTGCCTGCACGGGTAACATAACCGTAAAGAACAGTTATTTTTCGGGTTGTCTGGGAAAAATCGTAAACATGAACGCGCAGTACGTCAAAGTTAACGGAAAGCTGGATGCTCACACTCTCGCCTGCTCTTATTCAAACCCAAAGTATTACGGGATACCTTTCTGCAAAGAAGGGGACGTTGTCGCTGTTACAGAAACCGCAGACCTCGTTTCTTCGGGCAGATATCTCGCGTCAAAATGCGTAGTCGACCAGATAAATCCAGACCTTTTCAACGTGTCTTTTTCTGACGAAATACCTCACGACGCGGTAGGCAAAGTTCTCGAAAATTTATCTGTAAACTCGGCAAATCTGATTTTTACCGACAACACGCTGTACGACGTGCCTAACAAAGCGATATGCATAAATTCTTCGGGAAGTCATCTGATTAAAGGCAACAACTTCAAGAAGGTAACGAAAAGCGCGATATTTGCGGGCGGCGACGCTCAGAAAGAGTACGTCGCGGGACATGTGGAAAGCATATACGTAGTATCAAACCGTTTCTCAGACTGCAACTCTCCCGTAATCGCCGCAACTCCTTCCGTTACCGAAAACGTTGGTGATTTCATACAAAGCCTTACCGTTTCTTCAAACGACTTTTCCGAAAGCGAAAAAATCCTTTACGACGTAAGGCACACACGCTCTTTTATATTCGACAACAAGAACGTATGCGACGACGAAAAATATCAGGGAACGACGGCTTTCTGCCTTTCTACCGAAATACAGGATTATGAAATAATTTACTGAAAACCGCATACGTATCGAAAAAACCGTGCTTTCAAAACAAAACGAGAAATAAAAAAATCCCGGAATCGTCCGGGATTTTTTATAACGTACATACGTCTTTATTACATCTGAATTTCGCTGAGCTTTACGGGTCTGCCCTCTTCAAGAGATTTCTTTGCCGCAACACCGATTACAACTGCCTGCAAACCGTCTTCTATACCTACCGATACGGGCTTGTCGTTGACAATGCTGTCGATAAAGCAGTTGACTTCGTTTACGTACGCCTGCATATATCTCTCCAGGAAGAACAGCAGCGGCTTTTCTCCGCAAACGCCGTGTGCGTCCGATATGACCGCGTTTGACGCGCAATCGTTGGATATAGCTACCTGCCCCAGTTCTCCGAAAGCCTCCGCTCTCTGGTCGTAACCGTATGTCGCACGGCGGCAGTTGTCTATTACCGCAAGCGCGCCGCTCTTAAGACGCATCGTGATAACGGCTGTATCTATATCTCCCGCCTTGCCTATCTCAGGGTCCACCATGACTCCGCCCATTGCAAATACGCTTTCCACCTCGTCGCCCGACAGATATCTTACCATATCGAAATCGTGAATAGTCATATCGAGGAATATTCCGCCGCTCACCTTAATGTAGGACACGGGAGGAGCCGCAGGGTCGCGCGAACATATCTTAAGCACGTTGAGCGCGCCTATTTTGCCCGCCTTTACAGCCTCTCTTACCGCCGCGAAGTTGTGGTCGAAACGGCGGTTGAAACCAACCTGATATTTGACATTGCTGCCTGCAAGTGCCTTTTTGACTTCAAGTATCTTTGCAATATCGTGGTCAACCGGCTTTTCGCAGAATACGTGCTTGCCTGCCTTTATCGCCTCTATCGATATGGGAGAGTGAGTGTCTGTCGAAGAACAGATGAGTACTGCGTCTATTTCTTTGTCTGCAAGTATCTCCTTGTAGTCCTTCGTCGTATTGCTTACACCCATATTTTTGAGCCATGCTGCGGTTTCTTCGTTCATGAACGGGTCCGCAACCGTCTTGACGGTTGCACCTTTGACATAACACATAATGGATTCGCAATGCACTTTGCCTATTCTGCCAGCACCGATAATACCGATTTTCAACATAATGTTTTCCTCTTTATTAATAATATAGTTTTTAATTTATTTATTTATTATATCGTCTTTATCAGATAGTTCCGTCCCATGTTGAAACGCTTGTCTGTTTCATTTCGTGTTCGTCAAACCAGTGAGTCGTAACCGTCTTGCTGTCTGTAAAGAACTTGAAACTGTCCCTTCCGAGGCAATGCAGGTCGCCGAAGAAGGACTGTTTGTGTCCCGTGAAAGAGAAGAATCCGACCGGTACGGGAATACCCACGTTGACGCCTACCATGCCGCCATCGGTATAACGGACGAACTCACGCGCATAGTAACCGTTCTGAGTATAGATTACAGAACCGTTTGCGAATGGGTTTGCGTTCATAACCGCAAGACCTTCTTCAAAATTCTTTACTCTCTTGACGCAGAGAACAGGTCCGAATATTTCTCTCTGACCGACAGTCATCTCAGGAGTTACGTTGTCGAGAATAGTGGGTCCTACATAGAAACCGTTCTCGTAACCGTCGACTTTTACTTTTCTGCCGTCAAGCACGAGTTTCGCACCCTCGTCTATACCTTTCTGAATCCAGTCGCAAACGCTCTTCTTATGCTCTGCGCTGTATACGGGTCCCAGCTTTGTGTCTTTGTCGTAGGCAGGACCGACTTTTACTTTCTTTGCAAGTTCTACCAGCTTTGCGACGAGTTTGTCCGCTATGCTTTCCTGTACGACGACGACGGGAAGAGCCATACATCTTTCGCCAGCGCAGCCGTAAGTCGCGTTTATTATACCGGCAGCCGTTCTGTCGAGTGCGGCGTCTTCAAGCACGAGAGCGTGGTTCTTAGCCTCGCACAGACACTGAACTCTCTTGCCGTACTTTGCAGCGGTTTCATAGATGTATCTTCCTACCTTTGTGGAACCGACGAAAGATACGCCAACTATCTTTTCGTTGGAAATAAGTTCCTGTGTGTCGTTTCTGTCGCAGCTGACGATATTGAGTACGCCGTCGGGAAGTCCCGCCTCACGGTAAAGTTCTGCTATTCTGAGCGATGTCATAGGAGTCGCGCCGGCGACCTTGAGGACTATGGTATTTCCGCACGCAATACATACGGGAGTCATCCAGCCCATGGGAATCATCGCGGGGAAATTGAACGGAGAGATGCCTGCAAATACGCCCATAGGCATGCGGTAAAGCACGGTGTCGTAACCGCTGGATGCGTCCATAAGACTTTCACCCTGTAGCAGCGACGGCATAGAGCAAGCGAGTTCCGTACCCTCTTTTGCCTTGAGAATATCACCCTTGCTTTCGTCGAGGTTCTTACCGTGTTCGGTAGCGCAAAGCTCAGTGAGTTCGTCCATGTGTTCGACGAGAAGTTCTCTGACTTTGTAGAGAATCTGAACTCTCTTAATGACGGGTACGCGCGACCATTTCTTGTACGCCTCGTGCGCGTTGTCGATGACCTTTGCGACCTCTTGTGTCGTGCAACGGGGCATCTGTGCTATCTGCTCTCCTGTAGACGGATTGTAGACGGGATAAAATTTGTCGGTCGTAGACTGTACGAACTCGTTATTTGTGAAATAACCCAGTGTCTTGATTGCCATAGTATTCTCCTTATATCGTATAATTTATATTCAGATGTTTGCTGTTTTTCTTATGTATTCTCTTGCCTTGAGAGCGTATTCGAGAGGATTTGCCTTCGCAGGGTCCTGCTCTGCCTCTACAATCATCCAGCCCTTATATCCTGCCGCGTCAAGCGTTTCGAATATAGGAGCAAAGTCTATGCAGCCGTCGCCGGGAACAGTAAACGCACCAGCTCTTACGCCCTGAAGGAAAGAGAGTTTTTCTTCTTTTACTTTTTTGACCACATCCGGTCTGATGTCCTTGAGATGCACGTGTTTTACTCTGCTTACGTGCTTTTTGAGTACGGCGAGATAATCCTCTCCGCAATATGCAAGATGTCCGCTGTCAAACAACAACGAGAATTTGTCTGCATCCGTCATATCCATCATTTTGTCCACTTCTGCGGCAGTCTGTACGACCGTACCCATGTGGTGATGATAAACGAGTTTCATGCCCATGGAGTTTGCGATTTCACCCAGTCTGTTCATGCCTTTGGCAAAACGCTCCCACTCCTTCTGAACCATTGTGTATTTGCACTCGAAAACGGGCGTATGCATCTGTCCCTGTATGCTGTAGCTCTGTTCGGACGCTCCTATCGTGTCCGCGCCGACGGCCTTGAGGAATCTGCACTGTGCGACAAAATCCTTTTCAACTTCTTCCATCGGCTTTGTAAGGACGAAAGAGGAAAACCATTGATTTGCGATTTTCATCCCCCTGAGGTCAAGCGCGGCTTTGAGAACCGCAGGGTCTTTGGGATACTTGTTGCCCACTTCGCATCCGGTAAAGCCCGCGAGAGCCATTTCGCTGACGCATTGTTCAAAGGTGTTTTCCGCTCCGAGGTCGGGCATATCGTCGTTGGTCCAGGCGATAGGAGCTATACCCAGTTTTATGTCTTCTTTTCTCATAATTTTTTCCTCTTGCAGGTATCAGAATTTTCTCGCTTTTTCAAGCATTTTTTTGCGGTTTTCAAGAGCCTTCGCACTCTTTTCGCTGTGAGGATTTTCTGTAACTCCTACGTTCCACCAGCTGTCGTAACCGTGAGTCATAGACTTGGGTGCTACTTTTATGTCGATAAGCGTCGGGCAGGTCTGCGTCAGGCTGTCCTTTATGGCAGCTCTAAGTTCTTCCGCGTTCTTTGCCGTGTACGCTACAAAACCGTAAGAACGGGCGTTCATGGCAAAGTCGATATTCATAAACTTGCCTTCTCTTATGGGTTTGTTTCCCTTGCGGTAACGCAGTTCCGTACACAGACTGTCAACGCCCTGTTCCATCTGCAGATTGTTTATACAGCCGAAAGACGCGTTGTCAAATACGAGTACGTTGATTTTGAGTCCTTCCTGAACTGCGGTAACCATCTCTGTATGCAGCATAAGATAGCTGCCGTCGCCGACCATGGCGTATACTTCGCGTTCGGGATTGGCTATTTTCGCACCCAGCGTGCCTGCGATTTCATAGCCCATACACGAATATCCGTATTCCATATTGTAACTGTCGACGCAGTCAGTCGTCCACATCCTCTGCAAATCGCCGGGAAGGCTGCCTGAAGAGCCTACCACTATCGCGTCTGCCGGGATGTTTTCTCTTATTATGCCTATCGCAGTCGCCTGAGCCATAGCTCCGCCGTGAGCTTTTACGAAAGCGTCCACCGCGTCGGGTGTGTGAGAATCTATTTCAGGCTTATAGCCGTCGCATATCTCTATGCTCGTGAGCCTCTTCATCTCTTTGTCCCACGCGTCTTTTGCGGTCTTTATCTCGTTTGCATACGCGCTCTTGTAGCCGTCAAGCAGTTTGCCAAGAGCGACGATGCCGCTCTTTGCGTCGCCCACTGCTTTTACCGCATCAAGTTTGTTCGCATGAAAATCAGAGGCGTTGAGAGTAACCACGGTAGCCTTTGCGAAAAGCGACTTGGACGCCGTTGTAAAGTCTGTAAATCTGGTGCCTACAGCTATAATCACGTCCGCTTTGGAGGCGATTGAATTTGCCGCGCTGTTGCCGGTAGCTCCTACGCCTCCCAGGTTGAGAGGATGCGACGAAGGTATCGCACTCTTTCCTGCCTGCGTTTCGCCGAACGGGATGTTGAACTTCTCGCAGAACTCCGCCACCTGCTTTCCTGCCTCGCTGTATTTGACGCCGCCGCCGACGATAAGCATAGGCTTTTTCGCGCCTCTTATCACAGCTGCAACTTCTTCAAGCTGTTCGACAGCAGGCGTGGGACGGGTTATTCTGTGAACTCTCTTTTTGAAGAAATCCGCGGGATAATCGTAACACTCGCCCTGCACGTCCTGCGGCAACGCTATCGCAACCGCTCCCGTACGACCGGGGTCGAGCAGCACTCTCATCGCATTGATGAGTGCAGTCATTATCATTTCAGGTCTTGTAATCCTGTCAAAATATCTCGTAACCGCCTTGAACGCGTCGTTTGTCGTGATTGTAGGATTGTATTCATGTTCTATCTGCTGAAGTACGGGGTCAGGCTGACGCGTCGCAAACGTATCGCCCATAAACAATAGCAACGGAATATTGTTTGCAGTTGCCGTTCCCGCAGCGGTTACCATATTCGCCGCGCCTGGACCGATGGACGAAATGCAGGGTATAATCCTGCGGCGGTTGCTCTGCTTTGCAAAAGCGGTCGCCACCTGAGCCATGCCCTGTTCGTTCTTTCCCTGATAAACCTTTATGCCGTGCTTTGTCATGGAGAGTGCCTCTCCTACGCCCAGCACACAGCCGTGTCCGAATATCGTAAAGAATCCTTCCACAAATTTTGTCTGCTTTCCGTCAAATTCTACGTACTGATTGTCAAGAAATCTGACTATCGCCTCGCCTACGCTTATTCTTTCAGTCTTGCTCATTTATTCCCTCTCTGTGCGTTTATTTCTCCCAGTA
Organism: uncultured Christensenellaceae bacterium; assembly: GCA_944380275.1. Taxonomy (GTDB): domain Bacteria; phylum Bacillota; class Clostridia; order Christensenellales; family UBA3700; genus Ornithoclostridium. The sequence continues at coordinate 16,063 of CALWHB010000018.1, forward strand.
TTCATATCTGGGGTCGACTATTCTCGTCTTGTCCCACGGATTGCCGTCAAGATGTCTAATCATCCAGCAGCAATACATAGGATATCCCGGCGCGGTAACCTGTACATGAGTCTTGCCGCCGGGGAAACAGCCTACGCTGCCGTCCACGACCGTATGCGGTTCCATCTCCCCGATAAAGCACGCGCCGAAAGCCTCAGGTGTAGTCATCTTGTAATAATATACCTCAGGCTGCGGATGACTGTGCGGCAGATAACTCCACCATCTGCCCTGCCTTGCAATCACCTCTCCCACAACGAGGTTTGAATAAGGCGCGTTGGAATAATCGAACACCGTATTCACGTCCCTTACCGCCGTGTTTTCCCACAAACCTTCGCAGGAAACACTTCTTATAACGTCGGACTTGTCGTAAAATTTTGCCGGAAATTCTCTGTCATTGAAAGTCGCAAGGTAGATTATCTCGCTGTCTTTTTCTGCCTCTACGGTAAGTGTGTTGCCTTTGCTGACGTGCATGGTTATGGGCATATCGTCAAAGACGCCCGTCCTCGTGCCTCTGCCTTCAAGGTCGCCGCATTTCATAACGACGGCACCTTCTGTAAGCAGCACGCACATCTCCTTTTCTTTTTCGCTGAAAACCTTTTTCTCTCCCGCCTTTATCTTTACGACGAGGATATCCATCATCATGTCTTTGTTTTTGCCGCCTATTCTCGTCAATACCTTGACGCCGTTCTTATTGAACCTGGGATAACCGAAAGACATCTCTTTACCTCCGAAAAATTTTCTTACCCGTGTCTGTTAAATGTTATTTTCTTGCAATCATTTCGCCGTATTCCTTCTTTTCGTCGGCGATGAATTTCTCCAGTTCTTCCTTTGTGGGCATAAACTCGCTGCACCCGTGTGCGGATACGAGCATGGACGCAGACGCAGAGCCGTGTTCAAGACAATCCATAATATCCGCGCCCTCGAACAGATAACAGAGGAACGCGCTGCCGTAACCGTCGCCGCCGCCGAAAGACTTGAACGCCTTGACGGGGAAAGGTCTGATATTGTATTTCTGACCGTCGCAGGTATGAGCGGTGCTGCCCTGTTTGCCGTGCTTTATTATTACGATTTTTGCGCGCTTTGAGAACCAGTACGCCGCAGTCGCCTCGTCGTCGATGCCGGGAGCGAATATAGCCTGAGTGAGGTCATACTCTTCCCTTGAACCCATGATTATGTCGCTGTGTTCCGCCACCGCCGTATAATATACCGCGATTTCGTCTTTGCTCTTCCAGTTGTACGGACGGTAATCTATATCGAAAATTATCTTTGTTCCGCATTTCTCCGCAAGCTGCATCGCCTTGAGGCAAGCCTCTCTTGACGGACTTTGCGCAAGTGCCGTACCGCTGATAAGAAGTGCCTTTGCGCTTGCGATATACTCTTCGTCGACGTCAGCAGGGTCGAGAGAAAGGTCCGCCACGCCGTCGCGGTACATCAGTATGCTGCTCTCGTCGGGCGAAAGAATTTCTGTAAACGTAAGTCCCAGCTTTTCACCTTTTTCCGCTCTCTTTATATGAGATACGTCTATGCCTTCGTCCTTGAAAAAGTCTACGACGTAATCGCCGAACCTGTCGTCTGATACCCTCGCAATAAAACCTACTTTCTTTCCCAGTCTTGCAAGACCGACCGCAACGTTTGCGGGGGAGCCGCCAAGATATTTGCGATACTGCTGACTTCCCGCCAGAGTTTTGAAATAATCGAGCGGGTTGAAGTCGATAGCGATTCTGCCAACCGCTATGAGGTCGAGTTTTCTGCTTTCGTCAAAAGTAACGTACTGCATAAGATAATCTCCTGTCTGCACTTATTTTTATTATTATGATTTTTTATCAATCAGAACTTTTTGCGTCCATGTTGCAAAGCAAAATTATTTGTTCTGCCGCCTCTCTCACGCGGTCAATTGCCGCAGGCAGATACACCTTGGGGTCAAACACATCGGGATTTGCCGCAAGTCCCTGTTTGAGTCCTGCGGTAAACGCCTGTCTTAGCTGAGTCGCGAAATTGATTTTTGAAATGCCTGCCTTTATGCATGCGCGGATTACGTCGTCAGAAAGACCGCTTGCGCCGTGAAGAACCAGCGGAACGTCCACTTTTGCGGCAATCTCTTCTATTCTGTCCACAGCGATATGAGGAACACCCTTATATACGCCGTGCGCCGTGCCGACGCCTATCGCAAGGCTGTCCACACCCGTGAGAGCAACGAATTCTTCAGCCTCCGCCACCTCGGTATATCTGACTTGCGCCTCTGTTTCTTCCTTTCCGCCTATCGTACCAAGCTCTCCTTCTACGCTTATGCCCATAGGATGAGCAAGTCCTACGACCTCTTTAGTAAGCGCGACGTTGCCGTAAAAATCGAGCGCAGAGCCGTCTATCATAACAGAAGTATAGCCTGCATCTATGCATGCTTTGCAGATAGCGACGTCGCCGCCATGGTCAAGATGAATCGAAATATCGGGATTACCCTTGTAAAGTGCGCGGACAAGCGCGCTGTAAGCAGGAATTCCGCCGTACTTAAGCGTACGCGGAATTGTCTGAACGATAACCGGTCTGCCCGTGTTCTCTGCCGCACGGAGTACCCCGATAACGCTTTCGAGATTATCGACGTTAAACGCGGGTACGGCATAGCCGCCTCTGCGAGCATTGTCAAGCAGAACCTTGTTGGTAACTATCATAATTTTTCTCCCTAAGACGCGTACGTCCGTATACTATTTTACTATTATAAGGTACCCATGTCAATAGCTTTGTCAAATTTTTTACATATTTTATCCATTGTTTAGAATAGATTGTAAAAACTTTTTTATTGAAAAATATTCTCGAAAACCTTAATTTTTGAAAATATCGGCTGTTTCGTTTTTAATTTTAAAGTTACACTATAAAACCGTTTTGTACATATTTTGAAATTTTAGTGCATATTTTAAGCCATCACATGCCTATACCGATGTTCACGATTTTACGTATATCGACAAAAAAACCTCGCCGTTATCGGGCAAGGTCTTGAACAATCGCGTAATGCATTACAATGTCGCGAATAAAACAATCAGCTCTTATTGACTATCTTTGCCCTGAATACGATGTAATTGTTCTCGCCCGTGCTCCAGATGCCGTTGTTGCTTGCGCCGAGATAATCTTTGCCCAGAATATCCAGTATGTTAGCCGCGACGGTAAACTGCGGAAATCTGCCCGTGAGTTTTCCGTCTTTATACAGATACGAAGTCTGAACAGGCAAAGCCAGGTCGCCCGAACTCGTCATATCTCCGCCCGAAACAGTGGAAAGATATACGGCTTTTTCTCCTTTGAGTATGTCTGCTACATTTTCTGCCGTCGGTTCTGCAACAAACCCTTCAGTGCCTTCCTCAGGCATCGCCGCAAACGGAGCCGTCGCGGTCCCGGCATTTTCTACACCGTATTTTTCTGCGGTCTGCCTTGTCGTAAACAAATTGCACATAACTCCGTTTTTGACGAAATACGACCTGAAATTTTCGTTCACAACGCCCTCTCCGTCAAAAAATACCGCTCCCGACGCCTTGCGTGGGTCCTGTTCGCAGTACCAGGAAAAATTTTCGGAAAAGGCTTTTTTGCCCAGTTTGCCCGAAAGCAAAGATGCGCCGCCGCAATACGCCTGCGCCAGAAAGCTCTTGAACAGATGCGCCGCAACAGAAGATTCCGATATTACCGTAACCTCGTCTTCTTCAGGCGAGGGCAGCAAATTGAGATAGGCGTCTGCCAGTTTATTGACGTCTGAGGCAATTTTTTTGTCATCGAACTCTGTACCGGAAACTCCGTATGCCTCATCCATAATAGACGCGGACATCTTATGTTTGAGTATAAAGTATGTGAGCTGATAACTTGATTTGCAGACATACGACGTGTTGCCGCAAGTATAATCGTCTTCAACGTCTTTTACCACCGTCTTTCCGGAAAAGATAAAATCCTGATTGTCTTCGGATATTTTCTTTATCAGTTCTTCTCCTTTTTTCACCAGTTCAGATTTCTTTATTATTTCTTTACCCGTGTCGATTATAAGCTTGTTTCCTTTGTCTTCGGGCGCAGGATAAGCCGCCTTGTTGCCAAGTGCTGCGACAGCAGATTGCTCAAGCTTGCTCAAATCCGCCTCGCCCGATTTCCCTGCAACGCCTATATATCCGTCCCCGTACACTCTGACGGTAGTCTTCACGCTGTCTTTTATTCTCAGCGACGCCACCTTGTTTGCGGTATAGGACAGCGTCCTGTCTGTCGATTTAGTCCTGTATATCTGTTTTTCCATATTCGCCTCACTGCACGTTCATAGCAGACACTCTTATATAAGGTCCGCCCATCGCAACGTTGAGCGGAAACTGTTCCATCTTGCCGCATCCGCCCGTCGGAGAAGAACTTATCTCCTCACAATCCGACACACCGTCTATAAGCGACAGCGTTTCAAATACGTTGCCGGTAATAACGGCGATTTTTACAGGACAGGTAATCTTGCCGTCCTCTATCTCGTAAGCGACCATAGGCGCGATTGTAAAGGTACTCATGCCCGAACCGTGCTTATAATTCTTTATATAATATCCGTGTTTTATCCCTGCAAACAAATCTTCTTTCTTATCGCTGCCCTTTTCCACAAATGTTGAAGTCATACGTACGATAGGCTCAAAGCCGCAGTCTGTCGCCCTTGCGTTTCCTGTAAGCTCTTCGCCGAGATAGGCGGCAGTTTCTGCGCTGTGAAGACGTCCTTTGAGTATGCCGTTTTTTATAAGATATGTGCGCGTTGCCCTGCTCCCCTCATCGTCGTACGGCACGTATCCTGCGCCGTCTATAAGTCCGCTGTCGACGATAGAAAGTTTTTCGCTGCCCACTTTCTTGCCTATCTGCCACTCTTTTGCGAGTGTTTCGTCGCCCAGCATGAAATCAGCCTCGCTTTTATGCCCGAAAGACTCGTGTGCAAACACGCCGGTAACCACGGGCGAAAGTATCACGGGATAACTTCCTGCCTTTTCGAGTTTTTTCGCGTGCAGCAGCACGTCCTCGCTCTCTTTCACTAAATCCGAAGTGTCGGTCTTTTCCTTCAACTCGTCAAAGTCTGTCAGATTGAGAGTGTAATAGTTTTCTGTATTCTCTTTATCCTTTGCAAAAAATACTTTCACTCCTATTCCGCAAGTCTGAAAATCGTATATTATATTTGCGCCCTTGCTTGAGTAAAACTCATAAAAAGAATATCTGTCTGCATACGTCGCCTGCACAGCCTTGAGATATTCAGACCTCACGCCTGACGCCGTATTCAGCAGAAAACCGGTTTTTTCACCGAGAGGCACGTCCCTTACGCTGTTTTTGTCAAAGCGTATTATTCTGTCCTCGTTCACCTGCAATTTCTTTACGACGGGGCTGTCGTAAATTTCTGGATTCCTGCAAGCGTATTGTGCAAGTTCTTCCAGCATATCCTGCACGCGGTCAGCATCGTCAGTCGACGCATAATACCACATTTTCCCGTCGTAAACACGTATGAACGCCTTTTTCTCTCTCAATTCTCTGCACTGGCTTATTTCGCCGTCAGAGAGGCTTATCAGAGTTGAAAAACGGTCCTCGATACGCACGTCGGAATACAGATTTTCAGGAAATTTATACATTTTTTCTCCTTTTAAAAACTCTCCCCGCACGGAGAGAGTTTTACTCAACGTATGTTGTAATAAAGTATAAGAAACACTATCGAAACAACAAAATAAGCAAGTCCGCTGAAGAAAACGCAGGCGTAACCCTTTGTTATCGCTTTTGCGTGTTTTCTTTCCTTATATTCGGCATAAGTTTCGTCCGTTCTGTTTGCAAATGGAATAAGCATTTTCACTAGTCTGCTGAGCGCGTAACCTATGCCGTCAAACCCGCCCTTGGAGCTTATGAAGACAAGCGCGGCAAACAGCATGAGCAACATTCCCGCAAACGTAAACGCGTCGCTTAATATCTTGTATTTCGCAAGCGTTTGAGTCGCTCCGAAATACTCTTCGACAAAAAGCACGGTCAACACAAACAGCGCGCCTACGGCAAGCGAAACGAAGTATTTGAGAAATACCGTCAGCCGTCTTTTAGTCTTTTCTTCCACTTTGCTTTACCGACGACTTTTTTGTCGTTTTCTTTCCCTTTACGGTTTTTGCGCCGCCTTTGACATCTTCTTTTGCGACAAATTCTTCTTCAGCCGCATCTTCCTTCTTTGAGGTTTCCTCTTTTGCCTTTGCGACTTTTTCTGCGTCTATCCTCGCTACTTCCGCCTTGTATTTCTGCTCTTCTTCGTCATTGCAGTATACGAAATGTTCGGGAGCGATTTCTCTCAGCGAAGGCTTGTTCACGCTGTAATCGTGTTCCGCAAGCGGATTATAGGTAACTCTTACGCGTTTTTTCTCATAGCGCGGGTCAGGGAGCGGAATCGCAGACAAAAGCGACTTTGTATACGGATGGAGCGGATGTGCGAAAAGCTCGTCTGAAGAGGCGGTTTCCACTATTTTGCCAAAATACATTACCGCTATCCTGTCAGAGAAATATTTTACCACCGAAAGGTCGTGTGCGATAAACAGTATCGTCAGCCCCAGTTTTTCTCTCAGCTCGTTGAGAAGATTGATTACCTGCGCCTGAATAGACACGTCAAGCGCGGAAATAGGCTCGTCGGCTATAATCATGTCAGGCTGCATCACGACGGAACGAGCTATTCCTATACGTTGCCTCTGTCCGCCTGAAAACTCGTGCGGATAACGTCCGGCGTGTTCGCGGACAAGTCCTACGGTTTCAAGCATGCCGTATACCTTCTCATCGATATATTCTTTATCTCTTATACCGTTGATTATAAGACCTTCTGAAATGATTTCCCTTACCGTCATACGAGGATTGAGCGACGCTATCGGGTCCTGGAATATCATCTGGATTTTTGTGATGAGCTTTGTTTTTTTCGCTATCCTCTTCTTTTCGTTATACTCTTTTTTCAGAACTCTTGTCTGGTCCTCTGTAGTAGCGGCTGCAAACTTTTCGTTATACTCTTCGTCAAGTTCTTTTATAAGAGTCCTGACATACTCTTTGTCAGAGTTTTTCTGGTCGTATTTCGCGTTTGCGATGTTCTTCCTTTCACGCTGTCTGACCGAATTGAATTTTTGTTTTTCACGTGCGATAAGTTCGCCGTACTCTTTTTCGATTTCCGCTTTGTGCGAAGGGTCGTCGGTAATCCTTGCGACTTTTTCTCTTTTAAGAGCCGCAACGGCAGATTTCATTTCGCTTTTTGCTTTTTTTATCTCCTCTTTGTAAGAAAGAGTGCCTGCGCATATCCTTTTGCCTTTGAACCAGACGTTGCCCGAAGTCGCGTCGTACAGTTTTATTATCGTTCTTCCCGTCGTGGTCTTGCCGCAGCCCGACTCTCCGACGAGTCCGAAAACTTCGCCTTTCCTTATCTCAAAACTCACATCGTCGACAGCTTTGAGCTGTTTTGAACCCATTTTGAAATACTGGCAGAGATGCTCGACTTTGAGAAGTACTTCATTATTGTTTTTCATCGTCGTCACCTCCGTTTTTCTCATGCGTTCTATTCTGTCGCTTATTGCTTTGGGCCTTTCCACCTTGGGCGCGTCGGGGTGCAACAACCATGTAGCCGCCTTATGGGTTTCGCTTACGTCGAACATGGGCGGCTGCTCTTCAAAGTCTATTTTGAGAGCGTATTTATTGCGTTCTGCAAACGCGTCGCCCTTGGGAGGGAATATCATATTGGGCGGAGTACCGGGTATCGCATCCAGCTTATCGTTGGTATCCAGGTCCGGCATAGAACAAAGCAATGCCCAGGTATAAGGATGCCTCGGGTCGTAAAAGACGTCTTCTGAAGTGCCGTATTCCACTATCTTTCCGGCGTACATAACGGCTATCTTGTCAGCCATGTTTGCAACAACGCCCAGGTCGTGCGTAATGAATATGACAGAAAGATTTCTCTCTTTCTTGAGCTTATTTATAAGCTCCAGTATCTGAGCCTGAATCGTAACGTCCAGAGCGGTCGTGGGTTCGTCGCATATAAGAATATCCGGATTCGCCGCTAAAGCTATCGCTATGACTATACGCTGACGCATACCGCCGGAAAACTCGAAAGGATACTGATAATACCTTATTCTCGGCTCAGGTATTCCTACCTCGTCCATCAGTTTTATCGCGCGCTCTCTCGCCATTTTTTTTGTCAGTTTATTGACTATCTGGGACGCTTTTGCCTTAAAATCGTCCACCAGTTCGTTGGCAAGCGCGTCATAGTCTATATCCGTGCGCGCCAGGTCTTCTTCAAATTTTTCCCTGAGGCGGACTATGCCCTGAGCAATATTCCTTCTCTCCTGTTCAAGGTCGATAAGCTGCATTGGCTTGACTTTGAAATCCACACTCTTGCCCCTGGCAATTTTAGCCTGAAGTTTTGCGTTCTGCTTTGCGTATCTCGCCTCTTCTTTGGGATTGTTCTTCACACCTGCGAAATAACGTGAAATCGCCGTATTGAGGCTCACCTGGAAGGTATAAGCGACGCTCTCTCTCCTGACGGCGAGAGGATTGATTGAAAGCGCGATTTCTTTGCCTATCTCTGCGTTGAAACGTCTGCACTCATCTTTGTCCCACATTTCTTTGCCGAATACTGCGTCTGCGGAAGAAAGCATTTCAAGCACTTTTCTCCTGTGTTCGTCGTTGGTACGCTTTATATATTCAAGCGCGAGAGCGACGTCCTTGAGAAAGTCGTTCATAAAATTCTTTTCGGTATACTCGTGGGTTTCTCTGTTGAGTTTTTCGATATCGGACGGGTCCGTTAGCGCGTCAGGGTTTTTATACAGATAGTAACCCAGCGTAAAGAAATTGGGTTTTGTGCGGTTTTCGAGCGTGGCAAGCAGCTCCCTTATTTCTGTAAGTTCTTTTACAAAATCCGGGTCAGCGATATATTCTGCGCTGCTCTTGACGAAAATATTCTTTATCCTGCCTTTTACGTCCTTTTTCGCTGCGTTTATTTTAAAACGCATAAGCGCGGCGCGATGCTCTGCTATTGCGGTATCGCAGTCAAAAGTCAGAAATCTGTCTTTTACTTCTTTTAGAGAATCGCCTATCTTAGAGCATACCTCAGAAACGGAAACACTCTGTTTTTTCTCTATCCTGAACAGATAATCGTCAAGGTCTGCAACGCACTCTACGGCTTTTGTCCTCGCCTCGTTGTACGCGTTTTCGTACTTTATAGCGACAATGTTGAAATTGTCGAAAAGTTTTGTGTTCTCTTCGTTTTTCTTCTCAGCACTTTCTTTTGACTCACCCTTTTCCTGCATTGCAAGATTGAGATAATTTCTGAGTATGGCGAGTCTTGAGTTGAATTCCTTGCGGCTGTGTTTGCGGTTTGCCTTGTTTTTCAGCAGCATTGCCTCAGTGAGCTGCTTGCCCACTTTGACTATCGGGTCAAGACTTGAAAGGGGGTCTTGGAAAATCATAGAGATTTTGTCGCCCCTAATCTCGTGCATGTCGTCCTCGCTGATTTTGAGCAGGTCTTTGCCGTCGTATATAATCTCGCCAGACTCGATTATAGAGTTGCCCGCGAGAATACCCAGTATGGCTTTGCTCGTTACGGATTTACCGCTGCCGGATTCTCCGACTATAGCCAGCGTTTCTCCTCTTTCAAGGTCAAAGGATATATCTCTTACCGCTTTTACCGTACCGTTTACCGTGCGGAAGGAAATTTTGAGGTCTTTAACTTGTAAAATCTTTCCCATATCAGTCCTCCACTCCGCGCAGCGACGGGTTGAAAGCATCTCTCAGACCGTTTCCGAACAGATTGAAACATATCATAAGAAGAGATATGACAATCGCCGGGAAAATCATAAGATGCGGATAGTTGGTCCATATACTGCTCGCGTCGGAAAGCAGCGTGCCCAGGCTTGTGCCTTCCTGCCCTCCGAGATTTACAATACCCAGGAAACTCAGCATACTTTCAGAGAAGATAACGCTGGGTATGACGAGAACTGACGAAGTGATTATCGTGCCGAGAGAGTTGGGGAAAATATGTTTCCATATAATCCTCGCGTCGCTTGCGCCGAGAGTCCTTGCCGCCATTACGTATTCCTGATTCTTGAAACGGTAGAACTGCATACGCACGTTTGCCGCAGTGCTTATCCACCCCGTCAACACGAACGCAAACAGAAGACTTGGAATTGCTCCCACTTTTGTAGCAAGATGTATCTGGAACAACGTCGCGACGACGATAAACGGAACGCCTGAAAGAATATCTGCCAGTCTTTCCATCGCAAGGTCAATCGCACCGCCGTAATATCCTTCTATCGCGCCGTAAATCGCACCTATGATAAAGTTGATTACAGACACGAATACAGCTATAAGCAAGCTGAGCTTTATGCCGTCAGCGATACGCAGCGCAAGGTCGTAACCCTGGCTGTCGGTTCCCATAATATAGTTGGGTTCAAAGCCGTTTTTATAAATGTAATAATTGTAATACAACATCCTGACTTTGAATTCTGCGGTCGAAGTGTTTCCGCCGCCGGCATACTCCCAGTATATCGGATTGCCCTCTGCGTCGCGCTTATAGTTGTCCTCAAGCTGCATATTGTCTGAAAGAGAAATCTTCATCTCTTTTCCGTTTGCGTTTATCGCAAGCGGAGTGCCTTTTGAGTCTGTCTTATACCAGCAATTCGCGTCGAGAGGGTCGTTGTTGTACTCGTTGTTATTTATAAGCGGATACAGCACTTTAAGCCCCGTTTCTTTTTCCCACTCTAATATTTTGGCATAAACGCTTTGCTCTATCTGCTCGTAAATAAATCCGACTTCGAGATAAGCATCCACCTTTGCGGTATAAACGGTGTTGCCCGCTTTAGTTTCTTCTTTTTTGATTTTGAGTATGGGCTGCAAATCGTTTCCTATCGTGTCTGAAAGCTTTATATCGCCTGTACCGTTTACATCCAGCGCGCCCATGCCTATCGCGTACGTCTTGATAAGACCTCTTTCTGAATACTCGCTGGTTACTCCGCCGTCAGCTATACCGATATTTCTGAGCGTAGTATTCCTGGGTCCCTTTTTCGCGTACCTCGAATCCATAAACGTAACGTCGTAGTTAAATGTGAACAGCGGCACTAATATCGCGTATAATATAATAATCAATATTATAATCGACGCAAATACGGACGCTTTGTTCTTTTTGAATCTCAGCCACGCATCCTTAAAGTAACCGATAGGCTTTGTATCGAACTTCTTATCTGTGAGTTTTTCGCCCTGATTGGCGAACTCAAACATCTCTTTAGGTATATTGTCGTAATTCTTATCCGCCATAATCAACGCTCTCCCATCCTTATTCTCGGGTCAATGAAACCGTAGCTGATGTCAACGACTATACCCGCAAGCAAGCCGACGAAGGTATAGAAAATACTGTCCATCATAAACACGTCGTAATCTCTCTGCACTATCGAATTGACGTACAGCTGTCCGACTCCCGGTATTGAGAAAATCTGTTCTATAATAAGCGAACCGCCCAGTATGCCTATAAAGCTGGATATAATCATCGGCATGATAGGCACCATCGCGTTTTTGAGCGCGTGTCGGGTCGTCGCCTGCGCCCGCGTAAGTCCTTTTGTGCGGGCAAGCAGCATATATTCAGAAGTAAGAGTTTCCGTAAGTTCCGCACGGGTAAACCTCGTAAGTCCCGCAATGACGCCGAAAGACAGCGCAAGTACGGGCGGTATCATACTGTAGAACATCTTGGGCGTAAACCATGAGCCTCCGGCGTCTGCAAGCGAATATACCGTAAGCGGAAACCAGCCCAGCTTGAAGTACAGGAAATACTGCACGAGAAACGCATAAACGTAACTGGGTATGGAAACGAAAAGCATGACAAGCGTACTTATAACGCTGTCCTGCCATTTGTTTTTCTTAATCGCCGCCAGTACACCGAAACCGATACCGATAGGAATACTGAAAAGCAGCGAATATAAATTGACAAGTACCGTAGGAAGAAGTCTTCCTATAATCACGTCCCATGCAGGCGTAAGCTGCGAAATGTACCAGGACGTACCGAAGTCCCACTCCGTAAAAATGTTTTTGAGATATATGCCGTACTGAACAAGCAGCGGCTCATTGTATCCCAGCGCGTCCCAACGCGCCTGAATAACCGCCTGCAGGTTCTTGTCCTGCGGCAACTCTCTCGGCAAAATTCTAACCAACATGAAGCATATAGTCGTTATTACAAACAACGTAAACAGCATCAGCAGAATTCTCTTTATTACGTATTTTGCCATTGTAACTCCTTTGCATGTTCCTTGCCGTCGGCATAATAACGCCGGCGGCAAGCCTTAAAATCTCCGTGCGGCGGGAGATTGCTCCCCCGCCGTATAAATTTTGATTTTACGTCAGATTAAACGTAGCTGAGCGTGCCTCCCTCTGATTTTACGAAGTCAGCCCACTGCTGGTCATTGTAGTTGTACTTCATAAGGCGCAGTCCGCCGAAACCGTACATCTCGCTGTAATTATCGGTATAGTTGGATACCTGATAAGACAACAGAGAGCTTGCAACCGTGGTGCAAAGCGGAATACGGTAATAGGTCGAGAGGAACGCCTCTTCGAGTTTAGCCGTGATTTCAAGCTTTACTTCGTTGGATGCAGCAGCATACTTGCCGGAGCCAATCATGCAGTTGGACCATGCCTGCCATGTCATGGTAACGTCTTCGCCCTGGATGTTGAGGGTCAGGGTTTCGGTCGTCGGGTCATAGTTTGCAGCCTCATTGATATCGTACTGAGAGGGGTCCATATAAACCTGGAAGTTTCTGAACGGATACAATGCCGCACCGCCCCATGCGCCGTAACCGATAGCGTATTCGCCGTTGGGAACTACGATATATCTGTTGGACAGGTTGCCTACGCCGGTAAGAGTGATTTTGCCGAAACCGGAATCTTCAGCAGCAGCGTTGATATAGTTGTTAATCAACGTAATCTGCTTGTTGTCGTCAGAAGAAATCGCGCCTGCAGCCCATGCCATCTGGATTTTGATTTCCTGTCCCGCAGTGTAAAGTCCTGCAGCAACGAGTTCTTCGCAAGCCTTTTTCATAAGAGCCTTAGCCTCGGTCAGATTGTAACCGGTGATGGATTCGTAAGCCGTCTTCAAATCAGGATATGCGGTGCCTTCACCGTATTCAATGCCGTACATATTTACGATAGCCTGCATTGCAACGTCCGTTTTTCTGTAAACGGAACTGATATCATTGAATATATCGTAATAATACACGTCGCTCATCAGAGAGTAACTGGGCTTGTAACCCGGAGTAGCCGTAACGAATTCAGTACGGTTTACCGCAAGGCTGAACGCGTTTCTGAAGTTGATGTTGGAAAGGACTATGCTGTTGGTGTTGCCCTTTGATTTATCCATTTCTTTGAGCATATCTTCATTGGTATTGAAGAAAAGACTCAAAGTGTAAGTTTCGTCGTAAGAATAGAACTGGTCGCTGAACTTGTAGGTGTTGAACTCTTCAGCTGACGGGGTGTATTCTGAAATCTCGCCTTTGAAGAACGCCTGTTTAGCGGACGCGTCGTCCATAACGTTGATGACTATCTTTGTAGTCTGATACTGCTGAACCTTGCCGCCGTCAACGTTAAAGTTGGTATAGGAAATCAGCTTGCCGTCTTCATCGGTGGTGAAACCGTACCAGTTGGGGTTCTGAGTCATTACCATCTGCTTGCCTTCCTGGAAGGAATCCAGCTTGTAGACGCCGTATGACATCGTGGTTTCTTTGCTTGTGCAGTAAGTGGTGGTAACGATAGAGCCGCTCGTATCCTTGAGTCCTTCGTAAAGGTCTTTATAAACAAGCCAGTTGGAAGTCAGAGAAACGAGGAAGTTGTTGATGTCGAGGTAGGATTTGCAGACGTAACGGATAGTGTAATCGTCTACTTTGTAGCAACCTACGTTTTCATAGGGATAACCCATATTTTCGTTCTTAACGATTATGCACAGATAAGCAGCATATCCGCCGCCGACCTGGAATTTTTCGTTGAAAGATTCGTCGTTATAGATGTCGGATGCAGAAATCCAGTCGCCGGGTTCTCCATCTTCGACAGCCATATCGCGGTATTTTGTGGTGTCGGTGATGGAAACGTACTGCGGGCATTCATTGCCGTTTGCGTCAACCGCGCCGTAAAGTCCCCAGAAGTTCCACATGTCGAGATAAACCGTTTCGCCTTTTGCGATAGCCTCGTCATTGCTTGCGTATCCTGCCTCCTGAACGGTTTTATAAAGCACATCGTCTTTGGAGTAGTAATACTCGTATGCACCGGCAAGAGCGGATTCACCGCTCAGATACAGATTTGCGCGGTAGTTTTTCATATCCGGGTTAAGGAGCTGCTGCATGGAATAAATATAGTCGTCAGCGGTAATCTTAACGCCGTTTTCCCATTTCGCGTTCTGATTGAGCGATATTTCGTAAACGTAACCTTCGCTTACCTTGGTAGCGTCCTTTACGTCTGTACCGAACTTGGACAGGTCGTCGCGGTGGTCTGCGGTAACGTCCTTGACGTCTGTAGCCATTTCATATACCCACTGATATTCTCCGGTAGTCGAATTCTTTATCGACATATCGACCAGCGGCGTAGTGAGATAATAATAAATGTTCTGGTCTGCGTTTGTTTCCCAGGTGTGCGGATTCCAGTTGGTCGCAAGTGCCGTAGAGTAGCTCGTATAGGTATAGCCGTCGTTTTGCTGTTTGTCTTTACAAGCGACCGCAAGTACCGCAAACGAAACCACGAGGCAGATGACGATTACGAGAACCAGCATCTTCTTCATGAATTTGTTCATAGTAAATCCTCCGTTTTATTGCACGCAATTAGCGTTTTTGTCTAAAATAACGGGATTGAGCCCGCATTTCCCCCATATGTTTCGACGATAAGGCGGTTTTGCTCAACCGCTGCACCCGCCTGCTTTCCTATCTCAGGGACTGCCCCGGAATTTTAAGCGTATTTTAATTTTATTATAATGTGCACGCATTGTCAACAAGCAATTGCATATTTATGCATTTATGAAACACTTATCCTCAGATGTGTAACACATGCAAAACCCTGCTTTATCACGCGTTCTGTTTTGCAAGCACTATAGTGGTTACGCTGCCCGGCGCGGCGACGTATGACCCTGCAAAATCACTTTGATTTACTCTCTCAAGATTGCGGTTTTCGCTGGTTTCCCATGCCTCTTTTCCCACGTATCCTTCAGGCAGATTCAGAGTTATATTTTCGCTGCCCGTGTTTGTTAAAACCACTATTATACTTCCGTCGCTTCTCCTGAAAACGCTTGCGAAGACCCCGTCTGACGCATTGTCCACACAGCCTTCGATACGCTTGTCGCCGGCGGATAGAAACTTTGAATAATTGCCCATTACGAAGTAACGTTTTGTGGGGTTTACCTCTCCGTCTTCACTTCCCCACATCCAGCTGACAATGCCGTCGTTGTAATCGTCGCAGCTCGTCGCCATCCACCAGCACCACGCCTTGGAGTCCATATAGACGAAGTCCTTATACATTACCTCTGACAGCCACAACGCGCTTGTCATGCCCTCGTCCAGCCCTGCCTCCATATAGCATATTTCGCTCATTTCCACCTGTATGGAATCGCCGTACAGATTGTCAAGCATATACATAAACGATTGTCTTGCCTCTACCGAGGTCGGCGAACCGTAAGAGTGTACGCTTATCGTGTCTATTT
>CALWHB010000019.1 GCA_944380275.1 uncultured Christensenellaceae bacterium
GAGAAAAAAGGTTTTGATAAAGACCTTGCGGTTACGCTGGTAAGGGTAGTCCTCGCCGCGGCGCTTTTGCTGTGGTCAATGCTGCCAATGCTGGGAGTACCGTATCCTTCTGCGATTTCTCCTGAGGGCAATCCGTTTGTTTACGCTCTCGTGCAGATTATACTCTGTGTGCCGGTAATGGCGTTGAGCTACAGGATATATTTCAGAGGATACCGCAATTTGTTCAGACTCGACCCTAATATGGATTCTCTCGTAGCTGTCAGCACGACGGCTGCTTTTGCTTACAGTGTTTACGGTTTCGCGCTTATCTGCGGCGGCGACGCGCATGCCGCGCATCAGCTTTATTTCGAGTCTGCGGCTGTCATACTTGCTTTGATTTCGCTGGGCAAATATCTTGAAAACCGCGCTCTGAAAAAGACGGGAAAGGCGATTGAGGAACTCACAAAGCTTGCGCCTGATTTCGCCACCGTTTTCAGAAACGGAGAATACGTCCGTATTCCGTCGTCCGAAGTCGTGGAAGGCGACCTCGTGAAAGTGGCGGCAGGCGAAAGTTTCTGTTGCGACGGAGAGATAGTGAAAGGTTCTTCCGCTGTGCAGGAAAGTATGATAACGGGCGAGAGCCTTCCCGTAGACAAGACAGTGGGTGACAAGGTAATAGGCGGCACGATAAACGGCAACGGGGCGATAGAATTCAGGGCAACGGGCGTAGGCGCGGACACCATGCTGTCAAAGATAATAACGCTTGTTGAAAACGCGCAGAATTCACGCGCGCCGATAGCAAAACTTGCAGACAGAGTTTCAAAGATTTTCGTGCCGGCGGTTATGGCGATTGCCGTGATTGCGGCTGTCGCGTGGGCAATAGCGGGGCAGGATTCTGCTTTCGTGATAAAAATTTTCGTATCGGTACTTACGATTGCCTGTCCTTGCGCTCTGGGACTTGCGACTCCTACCGCGATAATAACGGGCAGCGGCAAGGGCGCGAAGATGGGCGTGCTTTTCAAAAACGCTCAGGCTCTTGAACAGACCGCTCACGTAAACACCGTCGTCTTCGACAAGACGGGAACGATAACGGAGGGAGTGCCGAGGGTTGTCGGAGTTTACTCTGTCGACGGCGACGAATACGCTCTGCTTGCGCTGTGCGCGGCGGCGGAATCTGAAAGCACTCACCCTCTTGCGAGGGCGGTAACGGATTTTGCAAGAGAAAAGGGGGTCGAACTCTATACGGCAGAGAGCGTCGACAATCTCAGCGGTTACGGATTGCGCGCGAGGATTGGAGGAGAAGAAGTTTTGTGCGGCAAACGCGCATTGCTTGAGGACAACTCTATAGACGTCGCACCGATAGAAGGGTATCTGAAGGAGTGTTACGACAGCGGCAGCAGCGTGATAGCCGTGTCGAAAGACGGCAGGGCGGCAGGTTGCATCGCGCTTGCAGACGGGATAAAACCGGGAGCGAAAGAGGCGGTGGACGCGCTGAAGAAACTCGGGATAAAGACGGTAATGCTTACGGGCGACAACGCAAAGGCGGCGGCATACGTCGCGGCTCAGGTCGGGATAGACGAAGTGATTAGCGAAGTTCTTCCCGCAGACAAGGCTGACAAGGTAAAGAGCCTGAAAGAGCAGGGAGCGTACGTGGCAATGGTAGGCGACGGGATAAACGACGCTCCCGCGCTTACAGAGGCTCAGGTGGGGATAGCTGTCGGCGAAGGCAGCGACGTTGCGATAGAAAGCGCGGACGTAGTTCTCGTGGGAGGCGACGTCGGGGCGGTAGCCGACGCAGTAGAACTGGGCAGAGCGACGCTGAGGAACGTCAAGGAAAATTTGTTCTGGGCATTTATATACAATGTGCTGGGCATACCGTTTGCCTGCGGCGTTGTCTATGCGCTGGGAGGGATACTGCTCAACCCCATGATTGCGGGACTTGCGATGAGCTGTTCTTCGGTATGCGTCGTGCTAAATGCGCTCAGATTGTCGTATTTTAAACCCAAACGCTTGAAAAATGCGGAGAAAAATGAGATAATAAACGATAATAAACAGGCTCTTGCGGAAGTCTGCGGCGCAGGCTGTCCGCTTGAAAAGGACAATACGATGAAAAGCGAAATAAAAGTTAAAGGCATGATGTGCTCTCATTGCGAGGCGAGGGTAAACAAGGCTGTACTTGCCCTTGACGGAGTTGAGAGTTGTCAGGCGAGCGCGGCAAACGGTACGGTCGAAGTTGTTTACGATAAAAGCAAGGCGTCGCTTGAGCAGATAAAAGACGCGATAATTGCGCAGGATTACGAGGTGATTGACTGATGTTTGAGAAGATACAGACGATAATGTCGTCAGAAGAACTCAAGGCACTCGTGCCGGTGAGCGCAGACATTGCAAAGATAAAAGAGCAGCGCGATAAGGCTGTCATGGATATTATCGCGGGCAGGGACAAGCGTATGCTGATTATCGTGGGGCCGTGTTCCGCAGACAACGAAACGGCGGTATGCGATTACGTTTCGAGGCTTGCAAAACTCGCTGACGAAATAAAGGACAAAATCTTTATCGTACCCAGGATATACACCAACAAGCCGCGCACTAAGGGCGAGGGATATAAGGGCATAATGCACAATCCAGACCCGCACAGAAAGGTAACGGATATTCAGGCGGGCATAATCGCGCTCAGGAAGATGCATCTGAGAGCGATTTCAGAGAGCGGACTTTCTGCGGCGGACGAAATGCTTTATCCTGAAAATCACGTGTATCTCGACGACCTTCTGACGTACGTTGCCGTCGGGGCGCGCTCTTCTGAGAATCAGCAGCACAGACTCGTCGCAAGCGGCGTCGATATTCCTGTGGGAATAAAGAACCCGATGAACGGCAGTATGCCCGTAACGCTCAATTCCATTTACGCGGCGCAGATTCCCAACGAGTTCAAATACCGTACGTGTCAGGTAAGAACTCAGGGCAACCCGTACGCTCACGCGATACTGCGCGGCAGCGTGGATGTGTACGGCAACAATATCCCCAACTACCATTACGAAGACCTCATACGTTTCCACGATATGTACCTTGCTCAAAACCTCAAGAACCCGGCGGTAATCGTGGACAGCAACCACTCCAACAGCGGCAAAAATTATATGGAGCAGATAAGGATAGTAAAAGAGGTCGTAGACAATATAAGGCATTGCGACAAGATTCGTTATCTCGTAAAGGGATTCCTGATTGAAAGTTACATAGAAGACGGTGCGCAGCAGCCCGGCGGCGACGAGTACGGCAAGTCGATTACAGACCCGTGCCTCGGCTGGGAAAAGACAAAGGACCTGCTGCTCAGGGTAGCTGACAAACTTTGATTTTCTCTGATAATGCAGACAAACTTTGAAACAAAAAGGCAGCGGTCAATCCGTTGCCTTTATTTATACAATATATGATTTATCGATTTATCCTATTAAATATCCTGAAAATATCCGTCTGAAAAATCGTCTGTATTTTGCCCCGCGACAGCAGTACTTTTGCGGCGGCGGTTCAAAAAAGACTTTTTAAAAAGAAATTCAAATCTTTTCTTCAATTTCGGCGACGTACATATCGTGGAAGTCGCTTGAGGGATACCACTTGTCGATTTCACCCGTTTCAATAAAACAGTCTTTTTCAAGAGTCTGACGGTAGAGCTTTCTGCATATAAGAGTCATGCTTGCCTCTTTGAATACGGGCGCGCCGTTTTTGAGGGTAGGGGTAAGTCCGCTCTTTGCGATTTTGTCTTCGTCGCGTCCCGAAACTCTGCCCATATATCCGAGCATTTTTTTGTACGAGTCGTCAAAGAAAGACAGAGAGAATCTCTGCGCCTCGTCCACGAATCGTTTGGTATATCTTTGAGGACGTATGAATACAAAGGCGACTTTTTTGCCCCACAGTACACCCATGCCTCCCCATGACGCCGTCATCGCGTTGGTTTTTCCGTTTTTGTCGGTGGCAGCGACAAGCATCCATCTGTCGCCTATGAGAGAGAATACGTCGGTTTCTTGCATAACATTTTTGTCCATATTTTTATACCTCCGAAACGAATTATACAGCATTGCGTTGAAAAATGCAACAGAGAGTAGAAAATGTGCGCGTATTGAAGAAAAGCGGTCCGTGAGGTATAATGTTTTTGAAAAGACCGAAAAAATCAGACGCTGCGGAGTATACGATATGAGGAGGATGAGATTATGAAAAAATTAAAAGCGGTTATTATCTCTGCACTCGCGCTTACGGCAACGCTGATTGTGGCATTTGCTCCGGCGGTATCGGCAAACTCTGCGCTTACGTACTGGAAAGGCGTGAACGCGTCGGGGGCGATGGTAACGGACGAAAACTGCCCCGTTGTCGTAAACAGCGAAAAAATAGTGTTCGACATAGGCGAGTTCCCTGAGAGCTATTATGAAGAGGGAGAATCCCTTAAAGATTACGACGCAAGGGTTACGGCGACTTATTTGTTTGAAAATCCCTCCAATTACGCCGTGGATATGACTCTTGCGTTTCCGTTCGGGACAGTCCCGTCTTACGCATACGGCGCGATTGAGGGTGAAGACAAATACACGGTTACCGTGAACGGAGAGGAAGTTGAAAAGAAGACGAGATATACGCTTTCGGACGGCGACAACTGGAGCGGAGATTTCGTTACTGCGACGTCCGTTTCAAAACTGCAGGACGATTACGGCACTTTCGGCAAGATAGACAAGGACAGCAATATTATCAGATACGTGCTTAGTACGGATTCCCGATACGACGAGTTCTTTTTCGAAATCGCCGTTTATAGCGGAAACGTCGCCGGCTTATATATGCGAAACCTCAATTATTTCAGACATGACGGCAACGGGAGATTTTACGGCACATGGGTTAAAAGCGGTGAAAAGATAGAATTTTACGTCGTCTGCAACGGTCTTGAGCCTGTCTACTCGTACGGTTTAAGACAAGAATACGGGGGTGACAGAGAAGACGTCGCCGTTGCGGTGATGAAAAGGGAGGAGAAGACGCTCAGAGAATACGCGGACGAAACCTTTCCGTTTGAGGAGAGCGAATCTGCGCGTATAGACTGGTTTAACATAGTCGCAGAGGCTTTAAATAAAGATATAAGCAGATGCATTTATAGTAAAGACGCGTTCGTATCTGACAAAGTGCTTTGCTGGTATGAGTACGACCTGCATTTTGAGGCGGGCGAAAAGCTTGAAAACAGCGTAAGCGCACCATTATATCCTGCGATAGACGAGGGGTACGAACCGCCCGTCTACACATACGATTATCTGCTTTCTCCGGCACAAGGCTGGGCGGAGTTTGGCACTCTCGACATAGAGGTGAACACTCCGTATTATATGCTGAATACAGGATTGTTCGGCTTTTCAAAGACTGAAAACGGTTATGCCGCAAGTTTTTCCTCACTTCCGGGAGGAGAACTGCAATTCAGACTCAGCACAAGCGAAAATCCGCAAAAGGACGTCAATTACGGCTATTATGTGGTGATACTCAGTCTGTTCGTGTTGCCGTTGACTGGCGCGGCGGCGGTTATAACGGTAATAGTAGCTACCGTAAAAAGATGCGGGAGGCTTAAGAGCGGCGAGGATAAGCACGCTAAAGCGCGCAAAATAACCGTGCTTGTTTCAATTGCGGTCTGTCTGGCTGTATCAGCCGTAACGGCGACGGCGACGATAGTGGTATGCGCAGGAGTATTGTCGTCTAAAGCGGCGGTAAACGCCGTCGTGTTCGGACTGGCGGAGGCGTTTGACGTTGCTGCGGGAGCAATCTGCGCTGCGGCTTTTCTCAGAAAAAAGAAAGACGGAGATATTTCATGAAGATATTTGACCGCTAAAAAACAAAACTGAAAATCTGAGCTTTCCCGGCAATTGGTTTGTCGGGAAAGTTTATTATTACAAATCCGTTTTATCCATATTTTTTACGCTATTTTACTGCGATTTCAGGCTCAAAAATATCTTGTTGCGCAGGTATGCAAGTCTAATCATACAGCATTGTTCTGAAAAACATTTATTTTGTTGATAGGTTGCTCTATATTGTGGTATATTGATAAACGTAATCACGTCTTTTATTTTCTGTTTGGCCGCATACTTTCTGCGCCGGAGGTATTAAAACGGCAAAACTGTAAATAAAAGAAACATCACGGGCAAAACGGCATAGATTGATAAAGAAAGGCCGTTTTCGGAGGGAATATGAAATTAATCGACGAAAAGACAACGTACATTTCGCCTGAGGCAAAGATTGCAGACAGCGTCGTTATCTATCCCAACAACACGATAATGGGAGATACCGAAATAGGCGAAAACACAGTAATTATGCCCAACTGCATAATCGATTCATGCAAAATAGGCAGCAACGTAAAGATTACCGCCAGCGTTATGGAAGGCGCATCCGTAGCGGACGGTACGACGGTCGGTCCGTTCGCTTATCTGCGCAAGGGCGCGGATATAGGATGCGACTGCCGCGTAGGGGACTTCGTGGAAGTCAAAAACGCTAAAATCGGCGACGGAACAAAGGTGGCGCATCTTACTTATGTCGGAGATTGTCAGCTGGGTAAAAAATGCAACGTAGGCTGCGGCGTGGTTTTCGTCAATTACGACGGAAAGAAAAAACATCGCACGACGGTGGGGGACCATTGCTTTATAGGCAGCAATTGCAACGTCATTGCTCCCGTTGACATTGCCGACGGCAGTTACATCGCGGCGGGTACGACGGTTACTGAAAGTACCCCCGAGGACAGCCTCGTAGTGGGCAGAGCGCGTCAGGTCGTCAAAGAAGGGCGCGGAAAAGGAAGATTTTGAGAGGTAGAAAATGTATTTTGGAACAGACGGTATAAGAGGGGTCGCAAACGTAGACCTTACGTGTCCGCTCGCGCACAGCGTAGGAAACGCACTTGCGAGCCTTAAGAAAAATTGCAGAGTGCTGATAGGCATGGATACCCGCGTGTCGGGAGATATGCTTTTGCACGCGGTCGCAACCGGCGTAATGCAGGGCGGCGGCGACGTCCTCGACGTGGGAGTCATGCCCACGGCAGGCATTGCGTATCTCACGCATTATTACAAAGCGGATTACGGTGTCGTTATCAGCGCGTCGCACAACCCCGCAGAGTACAACGGAATCAAGGTATTCGACTCCGACGGTTATAAGCTGGGCGACAAGAGGGAAAGAGAACTCGAACTCAAAATGGCTCAGCCACACGTCGTAAAGGCAATCGCGACGGGGAAATATATGTTTATGCACGACTCTGCGCAGGATTATGTGAAATTTCTCGTATCCCAGATAGAAGGACTCAAGGGATTGAGAGTTCTTGTGGACTGTTCCAACGGTGCTGCCGGAAGAGTTGCGAAAACAGTATTTGAACAGGCAGGAGCAAGCGTAGTGGTAATCAATACCTCTGCCGCCGGTATCGACATAAACGAAAACGTAGGTGCGCTTTATGCGTCCAATTTGTCAGAAAAAGTAAAAAACGGCGGATTTGACGTGGGATTCGCTTACGACGGCGATGCCGACAGACTTATCGCGGTTGACGAGAACGGCAAAGTGGTCGACGGCGACCATCTGCTGTATATCCTTGCATGCGACGCAAAGAAAAAAGGTTCGCTGGATACATGCTCCGTCGTAGGTACTCACCATACCAATATGGGGGTACAGGACGCGCTTGAAGAAAAAGGCATAAAACTTGTAAGAGCGGATATAGGCGACAAATACGTGCTTGAACAGATGCTCAAGGACGGCTCTCCGCTCGGTGCGGAACAATCTGGTCATATAATTCTCGGAAAGCGCACGACGACGGGCGACGGAATACTGGCATCACTTGTTATTGCTCAGATAATCGCTGATTCCGGCAAGACGCTTTCGCAGCTTGACGACGCGAAAGGATACGCGCAGGTCAATATAAACGTTCCTGTTGCTGACAAACTGAGGATTATAAACAGCGAGGCTGTAACGCACGAAGTGGGCAAGGTTTACGAACAGCTTGCAGGTCAGGGCAGAGTGCTTTTGCGCGCATCCGGTACAGAGCCTAAGATAAGAATCATGGTCGAGTGCAGGAGCGAAAGCAAGGCAAAAACCCTTGCGAAACACCTCGAAAGCGTACTGAAAAGTTTAAGGTAATTTTAATTTTACAAAAATTTTACATTATTGAGTTGAATTCTATTATATTAAGTGATAAAATCTTATTGATATAGGGTTCAACCTATATTATACTATGTGAAAATATGTGGAGGTTTGGTTATTATGAGAAAGAACAGATTTCTTATTTTCATTGCTCTCGTTCTCGTATGCGCTATGCTTGCGGTTACGGTAGTCGGTTGCCAGAAGACGGAAAATACTCCGTCTGACAACACCGGTATCGTTGACACCGGCAACAACGGCGGAGATAACGAAGGCAACGGAGGAAACACCAGCGCGGGTAACGGCGGTTGGTCGCAGGACGGCAACGGAGGCTCTACTTCTACCGGCACGACTTACGCTATCACCGATGCGGACGCTTACATATCCTTTGACGTAAAAGCTGACAGCGCAAGCGACATTTCCGTCACAAACGCTACCGGCGGCAAAGTAAACGTTGAAATCAAGGAGAACAACGGTGTTTATACCGTATGGGCGCCCACCGGCGGTTACGAAAAGGGCAGAGTTTACAAGATTACGCTGTCCAACGGCGCAACTTTCGTAAATTACGAAGGCGTTTCAGTTATTACTTTCAACATCGGCAATTCTGCCAACAACATCAAAATTAATTCGGGATTCCTTACTTACAGCGAGAACGCGGTTACCGTATGGGGTACAGAAAAGACCGACGGTTACGGCGTAACCACCGGTACGATGAACCTGCAGACCAACGCTACACAGCCTATGGCTGCCGGCACCATCTTCCTCATTGAGAAAAATGACGGAACCCAGTCCGCTTACAAAGTAACCAGGGCGCAGTCTTCCAACAACGGCTTGTTCTTCATTGAATACGAAAAGCCTGACTTCAGCGAAGTTTTCGAAGAGTTTGAATACAGCGCGACCAGCAAGCTGACAGAAGACAGCGACGTACAGTTTGAAATGGATGAAACCGTCGAGGCTCTCAAGAACAGCGAGCTTATGATGGGTCTTTCCACTTCTCTCGGAAAGATGCCTGAAATCAGCGCGACCACTCCTTCTTTCGAGGACGGCAAGATTGTCTTCGACATCGTCATCACTTTCAAGGACATCGTTACCGTTGACGGTTATGCAGGCAGCGACCTCGTAATCACCGTTCACAACGTAATGGAAGTTCAGGCAAGCGCGAATATTGACAAAGAAACCGTAGCTGAGGAGTTTTCTCTCAACGCTACCGTTAAGAACGACGTCACCACGACCGTAACTCTGGGTGCGGACGGCGGATATACCGGTATCGCAAGCGTTACGGATTTGATGAACAAACTCATCGAATACGCAAACGAGAACAAGGACGACGCTACCGCTATTCCTCTTCTCAAGTGGACAGTACCCATTGCAAACGGCGTTGCGTCCATCACCTATGACGCTGACCTCATCTTCAGATTCAATGTCGCAGGCGAAGTAAACGCATCTGCTCACGCTCAGCTCGACTACAAAGTAGGCGTTATGTACACCAAGGCTGACGGTATCGAGGCATATGCTCAGGAGCTTGACGGCAACGGCATTGACAGCGTTCAGGTTGACCTCGGCGGTCAGGCAGAACTCAAAATCGGTCTTAGACAGGGACTCAGCTTTGACGTTCTCGCAGGCGTTCTCGGCGTAGGTATTGAGGCAGAAATCGGCAACTATAACAGACTTTACGGTTACGGCGAATCCTCCAACCTCATCGACGATGCTGACGATTATTTCGTAGGCGGTGTTTACTTTGAGGGTGGTTTCTATTATGACATCGACCTCACTTACGGACTCAAGATAGGCAGCCTGCTCAACCTTTCCGACAAGGCTGACATCGTTGCAGGCGAAATCAAGGGTTACGAACTCGGCAACAGATATCTGGTTCTCGGCGTAGGCGCAACTGCTGAAAGATATACGCTCAGCGCGCTCAACACCAATATTCCTTCTATCTACTATAAGGATATGTACGACCTTGTTACAAAACAGGAGTACAGAGAAGTTGCGGCTGCCGAAGAATTTGTTTATACCAGCGAAAAGCCCAATGACCTCGCTGTTGAAAACAACGTAATCAAGGTTACCAAGACTATTGCAGATACAAATGTTACCGCTACCTATGCGGCTAACGAGGACCTCAGCGTTACGGTTGCTTACAACTTCTCGCTGGCGGCTCCCGTACTTGACAATGACACTCTGACCGTCAATAAGGGCAGCTATAAAAATATTAACGAAACGATTACTTTCGGCGTCAACTATGACGGATTTGCAAACGAAGGCGTTACCGTTGAAAGCGAAGACGTAACCGTAAGCGAAGTAGAGAAGAAAGGAAACAGAGCGGTCGTTTCCGTTCCCGTAAAAGAACTTCTCGCAATGGACAACGGTATGAACAAAGTCAATCTTGCTGTTGACGGTAAGACGGTGGTTCTCAACCTTGACGTTGAAGGCAAGGTAAGCTGGAACCAGTTTGCTACCGGCGCGAACGATTACAGCGTATTCACCGCTGACCAGATTGTCGATATGGTAAACAGCAACGCGTCTTTCGACAATGCGGTAATAACCATTGAAAACGACATTGACATGAAGGGTGCGGAACTTGCTCCGATAGCTGTGTTCAACGGCACTTTGCAGGGTAACGGAAAGATGATTTCCAACTATACCGTAAAGGCGTTCAGCGGCGAAAAGGCAGGCTTTATAGCTGTCAACAAGGGTACGATTGACAACGTCGTATTCGCAGGCAACGTAGATGTAGCTCTTGAGGCTACCACCGGCAAGGATTATGCTGTCGCAGGTATCGCTGCAGTAAACGAAGGCACTATCAAGAATTGTGCGTACACCGGCAACGTAAGCGTTTACTCATATGGTCTTGCAGCGTTTGTAGACTTTGACGTAGCGGCTATCTCCGCAACCAACAGCGGAACGCTCACCGACAATAAGGGAGCTGAAGTTCCGACCAGCGTTAAAGTAACCGTCAAGTTCGACCTGCTCAACGTAAATGTCAACATCGGCGACACGACTTCTACCAGCAACGATATTGCAGGAATTGTCGAGTCTATCGTATGTGAGAATTGTGCGTCCGGCGGTCCGTGGGCTACAAAGTGCAATATAAAGTAATATAATTGCCAAACCAAAAAATACAACGAAACAGTCGAAAGGCTGTTTCGTTTTTTTTATGAGAATTTACATTTTAATGCTGTTAAAATAGTGTTGCGCTGACAGGAACGGGTAAATAGAGTGTAAAGACGTATGGCAATATAAGATTTGCATTTATAATGTGTGTGCAATAAGTCGTACGTATAAAGGCTTTCTGCAGAAGTTTTAGGCAAACGCCGAATTTAAGAAATGCGACCGCAAAAAAAAGAGTGTAGGCAAGTTGAATACGAAAGGACTGTACAATAAAAACAAAGACTGCAAATCGCTGATGGCAGGACCGTTGACGGGAAGGCAGTCGCGGGTTATTGATACGAGAAAAACATATTGTGTTTTGAAATATTCAATTTTTATACAAAATTATGTATATCTTTATTATTAATAATGTGTAATTGACGGAGTAAGCCAAAAGAATTATAATATATATACAGGCAGCTATCGGAGGACATTATGAAAAAATTATTAATACTTTTACTTTGTATAAGTTTGTTGTGCGGAATATGCGCGTTCACGGTCGCGTGTAAAGACGATGCACAAGTGCCTGAAGTGGATATGACGCTGCGTTCTGACGTTACATACGGACTATACTGGTACGGCGACAGCGGAGAACAGGATGACAAACTTATTTCTCAGGAAAATATGCCGGTGCAGTATTACGACCCGTCTAAACCCACGTTGATTTATTCTCACGGCTGGAAACCTGAGGGGGATGACAGAGAAGAATTATCTACTCTTGCAAAGACGATTTCAAAAACCGAAGGTGCATCCGGCAATGTCAATTACGTTAAAGAACTCAAAGAGCTGGGGTACAACGTCGCTTTCTGGGACTGGTACGATTATGCAAAGAGTCTTGACCATCTACAGAACGAAATCTGGACGATTAAAAGCGCAGACGAAATCGCGGACAAATACGAAAATTACAAAGCAGCCGTAACCGTTCTTGACGGCAGGACGTTTGCAGGTGAGTTTGCAAGGTCGGTTTATGCGGTAATGAAAAATGCGTCGGACAAAGAAGTGGTGTTTGTAGGACACTCCTTCGGAGGAGAAATGGTTACCGCCGCTGCATACACGCTTTATAAACTGGCAGACATGGGAGTGATAACCAATACAAATATGCTGCCTGACAGAATTTCGCTTGCAGACCCGTATATTCCTGCTGCGACGATAAGCGGAGAAATGGACCTCGTTGAAGAACAGGCAAACACTTATGTTGCACAGATGATGGCGGACGCTTTTGAGTATATCAACGCTAAAGGCGCGGTAATCGATTTGAACGGCGCGATGGACGGACTGACATACAACGGCTATATAGCTATCAAAGATTCAAACGTAAAAAAAGGCATTACACAGAAAATAAAAGATAACACGGTATACGTAATACAGACAAATCTTCAGGCGGCTTACAGTGCAATAGGCGATGTGCATAACGTATCGAGGGACTGGGTCATCACGACGTTTATCGAGGGAAAGAAAGGCAATATGAGCGGTTGCGTTCCCAACAACTCCATGACTGCTGAAGAGTTGAGGCCGTACGTGGGCAGAGAGTTTGAATTTGTAGGCGAAGGTTTTGACGTCGGCGGTGTTTCGATGAAGGAAATCACGGCAGAGTAAAAGCAGAAATCTCTCCCGAAAAGGGGGAGATTTTTTATATTTTATATAAAACACATGCTTATATCGTCACAGGGACGGCGGGTGATGCAACAATAAGGTGATGTATCGGTGAAAACAAATTGAGAAAATTCCGTTGACAAAGCTTTTATAATTGTTTTGAAAATCCAAACTCTTTTGCAAAAGTAATGCGCACTTTATGATGTTTTTATTATTCTGGTCCGGTATTGCACTCTTCCGAGGAAAGTTGTCGTATTAAATTTGACAAATATTTAATACGGCGGATATTTTATATTGTTCATACAGATTTTTGATTGAGCTGTATTTTCATCGGGGCGACTTTGCGGATTTGACAAAATCAATTTCGCATAAATGAACAAAAAGAGCGTTCTGCAGTAATAATTGCAGAGGTACGGATATGCATAACGATTTATTTATGCGGAATATTATGCATAAAAATACAAATTGTACGCATAATTAGACATAGTCAATATAATATTTTAGAATTTTATAAAAAAATAGTGAATAAATATGTCAAAACGCTTGCATTAAACCGATAATTGTTATAATATAGATACAACAAACGCACACGAGGTGTATTTATTATGGATAAGATTAAAAAAGTCGTACTTGCATATTCTGGAGGTCTTGACACCTCCATCATTATACCGTGGCTCAAAGAGAACTACGACGGATGCGAAGTCATCGCCGTTGCAGGCAACGTAGGACAGGGCGCGGAACTCAAAGGTCTTGAAGAAAAAGCAAAGAAGACCGGCGCAAGCAAACTGTATATCGCCGACCTTACCGACGAGTTTGTGGACGATTATATTTTCCCCACGCTCAAGGCAGGCGCGGTTTACGAGAACAAATACCTTCTCGGCACCAGTTTTGCGCGTCCTATTATCGCAAAGAGGATTGTTGAGATTGCTCTTGCAGAAGGTGCTGACGCTATTTGTCACGGTTGTACGGGCAAGGGCAACGACCAGGTGAGATTTGAGCTTACCATCAAGGCATTTGCTCCCAACATGAAGATAATCGCTCCGTGGCGTATATGGGACCTCAAGTCGCGTGACGAAGAGATTGATTATGCTGAGGCGCACAACGTTCCTCTCAATATCAGCAGAGAAACCAATTACAGCAAGGACAAAAACATCTGGCACCTTTCGCACGAAGGTCTTGACCTTGAGAATCCCGCAAACGAGCCGGATTACGACAAAATACTTGAACTGGGTGTAAGTCCCGAAAAGGCTCCGGATAAAGCTACGTACGTTACAATCGGCTTTGAAAAGGGCGTTCCCGTATCCGTTGACGGCAAGAAGATGAAAGGCAGCGAGATTGTCGCGCTCCTCAACAAACTCGGCGGCGAAAACGGCATAGGCATTGCAGACATTGTTGAGAACAGGCTTGTGGGTATGAAGTCCCGCGGCGTATACGAAACCCCCGGCGGCACGATTCTCTATCATGCTCACGAAGTTCTCGAAACTCTGTGTCTGGACAAAGAAACCGCTCACTTCAAACAGCACATTGCGGTCAAGTTTGCAGACCTCGTATACAACGGTCAGTGGTTCACCCCGCTCAGAGAGGCTCTCAGCGCGTTTGTTGACAGCACTCAGCAAACCGTAACAGGCGAAGTAAAACTCAAGCTCTACAAGGGCAACATAATCAATGCGGGCGTTACCAGTCCTTATTCTCTGTACGACGAGGATATTGCGACTTTTGCAGAAGACGACTGCTACGACCAGAAAGACAGCGCGGGATTTATCAATCTGTTCGGACTGCCGATTAAGGTCAACGCACTTATGAAGGCTAAGAAAAAATAATGGCAAAAATGTGGCAAGGAAGGTTTTCAAAGGAACTCGACGAGAAAGTCAACGACTTCAACAGTTCGATTTCCTTTGACAGCCGTATGTATAAAGAGGATATATCGGGCAGCATAATCCACTCTGTGATGCTTGGAAAAACGGGCATTATTTCAGAAGAAGACAGCCGTCTGATAGGCAAAGAGCTTTCCGCTATCTATGAAGAAATAGAGAGCGGAAAACTTGCGTTTGACCCCACGGCGGAAGACATACACATGTTTGTCGAGGCGGTGCTGACAGAAAGGCTGGGAGAGGTGGGCAAACGTCTGCATACAGCACGTTCGAGAAACGACCAGGTCGCGCTGGATTTGCGTATGTATTTGAGAGGGCAGATTGACGAAATCGTCGGTCTAATAAAGTCGCTCATCAGAACTCTCGTCAAAAAAGCGGAAGAAAATCTTGAAACCGTCATGCCGGGATATACGCATCTTCAGAGGGCGCAACCGATAACCTTTGCGCATCATCTGATGGCATACGTGGAGATGTTCAAACGCGATATGGTGAGGATGTTCAATTGCTTTTCGCTTATGAACGAGTGTCCTCTCGGCTGCGGCGCGCTGGCTACCACGACGTATCCCATAGACAGAGAGTTTACCGCAAAGCATCTCGGGTTCGACAATCCCATGTACAACAGCCTTGACGGTGTAAGCGACCGCGACTATTGCATAGAACTCGCAAGCGCGATTGCCGTCTGTATGACGCATCTTTCAAGACTGTCTGAAGAAATAGTTCTTTGGAGCAGCTGGGAGTTCAAGTTTATCGAACTTGACGACGCGTACGCGACGGGTTCGAGCATTATGCCGCAGAAGAAGAACCCCGATATATGCGAACTTATACGCGGCAAGACGGGACGCGTAAACGGCAATCTGACGTCGCTGCTCACTATGATGAAGGGATTGCCTCTTGCGTACAACAAGGATATGCAGGAGGACAAAGAGGCGATTTTCGACAGCGTGGACACGGTAAAACTCTGTCTGTCGACTGTAAAACCGATGCTTGACACGATGACTGTCAACAAAGAGAATATGAAAAAAGCGGGCGAAAAGGGCTTTATAAACGCTACAGACTGCGCGGATTATCTCGTCAAAAAGGGACTTGCTTTCCGCGACGCGTATAAAATCGTAGGCACGCTTGTAGGAATTTGCGTTGAGAAAGGCACAACGCTTGACAAACTGGACATTGCCGAGTATAAAAAGATATGCGACGTTTTTGACAGCGACGTATACGAGGCGATAGACCTCAACACCTGCGTTAAAGGACGTTGCGTTACAGGCGGACCTGCGCCGGACGCTGTCAGAAAACATATAGAACTTATTAAAAACACCGTTCTCAAAGAGGAGCAATGATGATAAAAGCAGGAATAGTCGGGGCGACGGGATATGCGGGCGTTGAACTCGTAAGACTTCTTCAGTCGCATCCCGAAGTAAAAATCACGGGTATCAGTTCGGTAAGTTACGAGGGCAAGAGCATAAGCGAAGTATATCCCAACCTTTACGGGATATGCGACGATACGCTTGAGGCAG
The DNA here is from genome assembly GCA_944380275.1 of uncultured Christensenellaceae bacterium. Classification (GTDB taxonomy): domain Bacteria; phylum Bacillota; class Clostridia; order Christensenellales; family UBA3700; genus Ornithoclostridium. The sequence goes on from CALWHB010000019.1 coordinate 16,208, forward strand.
AAGACGCGCTTATCGGCAAATGCGACGTAATATTCGCATCTCTTCCGCACGGACTTAGTGAAAAAATTGCAAAGAAGTGCGTGGAAAAAGGGGTAAAACTGATAGACCTCGGCGCGGATTTCAGGCTGGACAGCGAAGAGGAATATACAAAATGGTACGGCAAGAAATATGAGGAAAAAGAACTGCACGCAAACAGCGTGTACGTTATCCCGGAACTTATGCGCGCTCAATATACGGGACAGCCCGTAATAGGTAATCCGGGTTGCTATCCCACAAGCATAGCTCTGGGACTTGCTCCGCTTATTCAGACAGGGCTTGTAAAAGACGACGGCATAGTGATAGACAGCAAGTCGGGCGTTACGGGCGCAGGCAGAGGGCTTGCGGACAATACGCATTACCCCAACTGCAACGAGGCTTTTTCGCCTTATAAGATAGCCGCTCACAGGCACACGCCTGAGATTGAGCAGACGTTGTCAAAACTTGCAGGGAAAGAGGTCAGGGTTACCTTTGTACCTCATCTTCTTCCCGTCAACAGAGGCATTGTTTCCACGATTTACGCGTCGCTTTCGGCACCCGTAAGCGCGAAAGAACTGCACTCGCTGTACGAAAAATTTTACGCGCGCGAAAAGTTCGTACGCGTACTGCCGCTTGGCAAAACGGCAAATCTGCGCGACGTCAGGATGAGCAACTACTGCGACGTATCCGTACATGCGGACGAGCATACGGGAAGAGCCGTAATCGTTTCCGCAATAGACAATATGGTCAAAGGTGCGGCAGGTCAGGCAATACAGAATATGAACATAATGTTCGGATTGAAGGAGGATTGCGGTCTGGATTTCGTTCCGCCCGCGTTTTAAGATGAAAGACATACTCGGAGGAATATGCGCGCCCGTCGGTTTCAAGGCGAGCGGCGTGCATTGCGGAATAAGAAAGAACAAGTCAAAACGCGACCTTGCTCTCATCGTCAGCGACGTGAAAGGCAGCGCGGCGGCTGTATATACGACCAACAAGGTCAAGGGCGCGCCAATCGCGGTTACGAGAAAAAATATAGAAGACGGTTTCGCTCAGGCGGTAATCTGCAACAGCGGCAACGCCAACACCTGCAACGAAGACGGTGAAGTAAAAGCGCAGATGATGTGCGCGCTCACAGAAAAGTTTGCGGGAGTCAGGGCAGAGGACGTAATCGTCGCATCTACCGGCGTTATAGGTCAGGTTTTGCCTATAGAGCCGATAGAAAACGGTATGACTCAGCTTGTCGACGCGCTTTCTTCTGACGGTTCGTCCGACGCGGCAGAGGCAATCATGACGACGGATACAGTAAAAAAGGAGTACGCTTGCGAGTTTACTTTGGGAGGAAAAACCTGCCGTCTTGGCGCGATTGCGAAAGGCAGCGGCATGATACATCCCAATATGGCGACGCTGCTCTGTTTTCTGACTACAGATGCGGCTATATCTTCTGAGGTGCTGCATACCGCGCTTTACGACGTGATACAGGACACTCTCAATATGGTCAGTATTGACGGAGATACGTCAACCAACGATATGGTTACTGTTATTGCCAACGGCAAGGCGGGCAACGCCTTTATAGACAAGGCGGAGGGCGGGGATTACAAGCAATTTTACGCCGCGCTCGAATATATAATGACAAAGGTTTCCCGCGCGATAGCAAAGGACGGCGAAGGCGCGACGAGGCTTATGGAGTGCAAGGTAAGCGGCGCGAAAGACAAGGCTACGGCAAAGATTATCGCAAAGAGCGTGATATGCAGCAGTCTTCTCAAAGCGGCGATATTTGCCGCGGACGCCAACTGGGGCAGGATATTGTGCGCGATAGGTTATGCGGACGCGCAATTCGACATCAACAAAATAGACGTGAACCTTGCGTCGTCAAAGGGCATCGTCGCGGTCTGCAGAAACGGCAACGGCGTGGAATTCAGTGAAGACGAGGCAAAGAAGATTTTGTCCGAGGACGAAATATGCATAGAGGTTTATTGCAACGAGGGCAATGCGGACGCAGTTGCCTGGGGTTGCGACCTGACGTACGATTACGTCAGAATAAATGCTGATTACAGAACCTGAGGTGAATATGGACATATCGACAAAAGCGCAGATACTCAGCGACGCGATGCCGTATATTCAGAAATATTACGACAAAATCGTCGTAGTCAAATACGGCGGCAATGCTATGCTCAACGAAGAACTCAAAAACGCGGTAATGCGCGATATAGTAATGCTTTCGCTCATCGGCGTAAAAGTCGTGCTTGTACACGGCGGCGGACCTGAAATCAGCGATATGCTCAAGAGAGTGGGCAAAGAGAGCAAATTTATAGGCGGTCTGCGTTATACCGACGAAGAAACGGCAGAGATAGTGCAGATGGTACTTGCGGGCAAGATAAACAAAAACTTAGTCGGCATGCTCACCCGTCACGGGGGTAAGGCACTCGGTTTTTGCGGTATGGACGGCAATATGTTCGTATGCAAAAAGGCAAAAGGCGAGGCTGATTTGGGCTTTGTCGGCGAGATTACACAAGTCAACGCACAGCCAGTGCTTGACGCTCTCGACAACGGATATATTCCCGTTGTAGCAAGCGTTTCTTCAGACAGCGAAGGAAATATCTACAACGTCAACGCAGATACCGCAGCGGCAAGAATCGCTGCCGCGCTCAAGGCGGAAAACCTGATACTTATGACGGACATCAGAGGTCTTCTGATGGATAAGAACGACGAAAGCACTCTTATAAGCGAAGTCAACGTGAGCGACGTGCCTTCACTCAAGAAAAAGGGCATAATAAGCGGAGGCATGATTCCCAAGGTTGATTGTTGCGTGGAGGCGGTAAGACGCGGCGTAAAGCAGTCAATCATTATCGACGGCAGAATCCCTCACGCGATATTGATAGATATGCTGACCAGCGAGGGCGTAGGCACGCTTTTCAAATAATAAGAGAAAGAGATTATGAGTATAAAAGAAACCGATAAACAATACGTCATGGGAACGTACAACCGTTTTGACCTGCTGATTTCTGTGGGAGAGGGTTGTTATTGCTTTGACGAAAAAGGCAAAAGGTATATCGACCTGACGAGCGGCATCGGGGTGAACTGCCTCGGATACTGCGACAGAGAGTGGGCGGATGCGGTAAGCAAGCAGGCGCACACGCTCAGTCATACCTCAAATCTGTATTACACAGAGCCTTGCGTCAGACTTGCAAAAGAGCTGTGCATGCGCACGGGTGCGTCAAAGGTCTTTTTCGGCAACAGCGGCGCGGAGGCGAACGAAGGCGCGATAAAAGTTGCGCGCAAATACTCTTACGACAAATACGGCAAAGGCAGAAACAAGGTGATTACGCTGATAAACTCCTTCCACGGCAGGACGATAACCACTCTTGCGGCGACGGGACAGGACGTGTTCCACAACTACTTTTTCCCGTTTACCGAAGGATTCAGATATGTCGAAAGCGGAAATATCGACGCTTTGAAAAAAGAGCTTGACGATACCGTCTGCGCCGTAATGATTGAGTTCATACAGGGAGAAGGCGGCGTTATCGCTCAGGACGAGGAATATATAAAAGCCGTTCGCAGTCTGTGCGACGAAAAAGACGTATTGCTCATCGCAGACGAAGTGCAGACGGGCGTAGGCAGGACGGGAACTTTTCTCGCAAGCGAAGGATACGGCATAAAGCCTGACATTACGACTCTTGCGAAAGGACTGGGAGGAGGACTTCCGGTAGGCGCGGTTCTCGTATACGGAAAACTGGCGGACGTAATGGGTTTTTCCTCTCACGGCAGCACTTTCGGAGGAAATCCGGTAGTTTGTGCAGGCGCGCTCAAGGTGCTTGAGAGAATAGACGGAGCGTTCCTTGACGACGTAAAGAGAAAGGGCGATTTCGTACGCAAAAAGCTTGAAGGCGCGCAAGGCATAGAAAGCGTGAGCGGAAAGGGACTTATGATTGGCATAAAGCCCACGTCTAAAAAGGCGGCGGACGTGGTAAAAGAAGGTATTGAAAGAGGAGTGCTGATGCTTACAGCAAAGGATAAGATAAGGCTGCTCCCGCCTCTTACGATAACTGAAAAACAACTGGACGAGGCATTGGATATACTGCTTGAAATCCTTGCCGAATAAAGACAATAAGGAGAAAATATGAAACATTTGCTCAAAATGCTGGACCTGGAAAAAGATGAGATATTTTCAATTCTCAATCTTGCCGACCAGCTCAAATTCAATCAGAAACACAATATTCCTCACAAGCATCTCGAAGGCAAGACGCTGGGCATGATTTTCCAGAAGGCGTCCACGAGAACGAGGGTGTCGTTTGAAACTGGTATGTATCAGCTCGGCGGACAGGCACTTTTCCTTTCTTCAAACGATTTGCAGATAGGAAGAGGAGAACCGGTACAGGATACCGCCCGCGTGCTTTCAAGATATCTTGACGGCATCATGATAAGAACTTTCGCTCAGCAGGAAGTAGAAGATTTGGCAAAATACGGTTCTATCCCTATAATAAACGGTCTGACGGATTTTGCGCATCCCTGCCAGGTGCTTGCAGACCTTATGACGATAAGAGAATACAAGGGTGCGCTCGACACGCTCAAATTCTGCTATATAGGCGACGGAAACAACATGGCGAATTCTCTCGCAGTAGGCTGTCTTAAGACCGGCATGAAGGTTTCGCTGGGATGTCCCAAGGCGTACAGTCCTGACAAACAGGTGCTTGATTTTGCAAAAGGATACGGCGACAAGTTTGAACTGACAGACGACATTTACGAGGCGGCAAAGGACGCTGACGTAATCTATACCGACGTATGGGCGTCTATGGGTCAGGAAAAGGAGAGAGAGCAGAGGATGAAGGCGTTCAAGGGCTACTGCGTGGATTCAAAGCTTATGGCTGTGGCGAAACCCGACGCAATGGTAATGCATTGTTTGCCTGCGCACAGAGGCGAAGAAATCAGCGAAGAGGTATTTGAATCACACCCCGAAATCTTCGACGAGGCGGAGAACAGATTGCATGCTCAGAAAGCCGTACTGGTAAAACTCCTGGGCTGATATGCTTTATATAAAGGATATACAAAACGAAAAATTCAAAGGCTTAAGACTTTGCAAGGCGGACCTTTCCGATTATTGCAAGGTCTTTGCTTTTCTTGATTCCTGCAGAAACGCGCTTGACAGGATAGAATTTTTTTATCCCTATACCGAGGAAGAATTGAAAGGCGTACTCGACAAGGGATATTTTCTCTGTGCAATGGACGGCGACGAGATAGTCGCTACATGTGCCGTCGATGCAGACGAAGGATATGCAAAGCAACTTGCCGGAATAATAGAAAAGTCCACAAACGGAAAAGTGAAAACGAGCCGCGCGTACGAGGCGAGCGGACTAATGGTCAGAGCTGATTACAGAGGTGCGAAACTGGCGTCGTATATGCTTTCAGAGGTGGTTTGTTATGCTGAAAAGGAAAAAATAGACCTTTGCGGAGTAGTTCATTACCTCAACAAAGCCAGCATTGCTACCTTTTTTGGCAGAAAATTTTTACTAAGCGGCATTTTTGAGCCGATATCTGGCTATAAATTTGTATATTTATTAAAAAAATTCAATTTTCACTATTCAAAGCCCGAAAAGTATGTTAAAATAGAAATAACGAGGGCGGAAGAGCAAAAAACCGCATTGCAAAAGGGTTTGCAGGGGTTCGGGTTCGACCGGGACGCGTTATTGTTTTCGGAAATAGGCCGCAAGGCTTAAATAAAACATGTGGGCAGATATATTTGCCCGAGGAGGAAATTGTATGAATAAAAGTGAATTGATTGCTGCGGTCGCTGAAAATGCCGGCGTAACCAAAGAAGTAGCAGGCAAGTGCATTGACGGCGTCGTTGAGGCAGTCAGCGCAGCTCTCAAGAACGGCGAAGAAGTCGCTCTTGCAGGATTCGGAAAATTCGAAGTAAAAGAGAGAGCAGAAAGACAGGGCGTTAATCCCGCTACCGGCGAAAAGATTACGATTGCGGCAAGCAAGACCGTTTCTTTCAAGGCAGGAAAGAGCCTCAAGGACAGTCTGTAAGATTTACTTGATTAAAAAATCGGAGAGCTTAATGCTCTCCTGTTTTTTTTGCATTTAACCGTAATTCAGGCAAAAATCAAATTATATCCTGAAAAATTTAAGAGGCTGTTTGAGGCAAGGTTTGGAAAAGAATCGACGAAATGCCGAATATGTCGCAGGTGATATTAAACGTATCATCATGGTGTTTAACGCGGCAGCTACGCAAATTTGACGTTTTAAACCTTGTTCTTATTATTCCGGGTCAGGTATCAACAAAAAGAAAAAAGCTGAAAAAAATAAAGAGAATCGATTAAGTATAATTATACGCATAAAAGTATAATTTAAGGTTCCTTATACGAGTAGCTGAAACAGGGCAGCGAAATTACGCTTTTAAAGCATAAGGCGACAGCGTAAGGGGGCATTAGCAAAATGCCGTTCAGCAAAAAAGACAAGAATCGAGTATTTTGATTATATATTTAAAAAAGAATTTTAATAAATTTATCAAATAAATAATTTATACCGATTTATATATAATAACTCAGATTGAGCAAAACGAAAAGGCAGAAAACACAAGATATTGTTTTTACAAAAATTAGCATATACAAAATGTTGCATTTTATATTTTGCTATGGTACAATAACATTGCAATATAAAGAGGTAGCTGTGCGACTGACGGATATACATAGTTAACTATGGTGGAGCACAGCGGTTTATGTCGACCGTCTGGGCAAAATCAACAAATCGTCCCGGCGGTATTTTTATTTTTTCAGGGACAAAGGAGAAAGATATGAACAACGAATGGCAGGGGTTTAAGAAAGGAAACTGGTGCAAGCAGATTGACGTAAGAGATTTTATCGTCAGAAACTATACGCCTTATAAGGGCGACAAATCCTTTTTGACAGGTCCTACCCAAAGGACGTCAGAGGTAAAGGCAAAAGTCGACGAATTGCTTGTAAAAGAGGCAGAAAAGGGAGTTCTTGACGTGGATACAGAAAACGTCGCGTCCATACTCTCTTTCGCACCCGGATATATAGACAAAGACAAGGATATTATCGTAGGACTTCAGACAGACGCGCCCCTCAAGCGCGCTATAAATCCGTTTGCGGGCAAAAGGATGTGCGAAAAGGCTTGCGACGCTTACGGCTATAAGATGTCGGACAAAATCAAATCAGAGTTCAGATTCCGCACGACGCACAACGACGGCGTATTCCGCGTTTACACCGACGAGATGAGGGCGGCAAGGCACGTAGGCGTAATCACGGGTCTTCCCGACGCGTATGCGAGAGGCAGAATAATAGGCGACTACCGCAGAATCGCGCTGTACGGTATGGACTATCTTATAGAGTGCAAGAAAGCAGACAAGAAAGCCCTCGGCAAAAACGATATGAGTGCAGAAAACATCCAGCTTATAGAAGACGTGCAGAAACAGCTTGAATTTATGGAGGCACTCAAACAGATGGCGGCGCAGTACGGCTATGACATTTCAAAGCCGGCGGCAAACGCGAGAGAGGCGGTGCAGTGGCTTTACTTCGGCTATCTCGGCGCGGTAAAAGAGCAGAACGGCGCGGCAAACTCGATAGGCAGGATTTCAACTTTCCTCGATATTTATATTGAGCGTGATTTGAAAAAAGGTACGCTGACAGAGCAGGGCGCGCAGGAAATCATCGACGACCTGGTTCTCAAACTCAGACTTGTAAGGCATTTGCGTACTCCCGAATATAACGACTTGTTCGCAGGCGACCCGACCTGGGTAACGACTTCTGAAGGCGGTATGTGCGAGGACGGCAGACCTATGGTTACAAAGAACTGTTTCCGCATACTTCAGACCCTTTACAATCTGGGCAGCAGCGCAGAACCCAACATCACGGTATTGTGGTCGCAGGGACTTCCTCAGGGATTCAAGGATTTCTGCGCGCAGGTATCCATCGATACAGACTCTATTCAGTATGAGAACGACGATGTGATGCGTCCGACGTTCGGCGACGACTATGCCATCGCGTGCTGCGTTTCGGCAATGAAGGTGGGCAAGCAGATGCAGTTCTTCGGCGCAAGGTGCAATCTCGCAAAAGTTCTGCTTATGGCACTCAACGGCGGCAAGGACGAGATTTACGGCATACAGGTCGCTCCCGAAGGCAAGGTGTTTGAAGAGGGAGTGCTTAATTACGACGAGGTACTCAAGGCTTATAAGAAGTATATGAAGTGGATGGCAAAACTTTATGTCAACACACTCAACATCATCCACTACATGCATGACAAATACGCTTACGAAAGGCTTATGATGAGTCTTCACGATACCCACGTGGAAAGACTGATGGCGTTCGGTATATGCGGACTGAGCGTGCTTGCAGACAGCCTTAGCGCGATAAAATACGCAAAGGTAAAGGCGGTCAAGGACGAAAGGGGAATTATTACCGATTTTGTTACTGAAGGCGAATTTCCCAAATACGGAAACGATGACGACAGAGTAGACAAGATAGCGCAGTGGATAGTTGAAAGTTTTTATAAAGAACTCGTAAAGACTCCGACATATAGAGGGGCAAAGCACACGCTGTCCATACTGACGATTACGTCCAACGTGGTTTACGGCAAAAAGACCGGTTCGACTCCGGACGGCAGAAAACGCGGAGAGCCGTTTGCTCCCGGTGCAAATCCGATGCACGGCAGGGACTGCGAGGGCGCGCTTGCAAGCCTTAACTCTGTCGCAAAACTCAATTACGGCTGCTGTCAGGACGGCATATCAAACACTTTCTCAATCACGCCTGATACGCTTGGCGAAAACGAAGAGGACAGGATAAACAAGCTGACGACAATGCTTGACGGCTATTTTGCGCAGGATGCACACCACCTCAACGTAAACGTACTGCACAGGCAAAAGCTGATTGACGCGATGAACAATCCCGCGCTTTATCCCAACCTGACGATAAGAGTAAGCGGTTATGCAGTCAACTTCAACAAACTCAACAAGAACCAGCAGCAGGAAGTAATCAACCGTACTTTCCACGAGAAGTTCTGAGCAGAGGAAAACAATATGACAAAATCACAGCCGACGGCTAATATTCACTCTTTCGAGAGCCTCGCGACCCTTGACGGAAAGGGGGTGCGTTACGGGATATTTTTCGTCGGCTGTCCGTTTCGTTGCGTATATTGTCATAATCCCGATACGTGGAGCGGAGAAGGGCAGAGATATACGGTAGACGCTCTTGCAAAAAAAGTCGTCAGATACAAGCCCTATTTCGGCAAGGACGGGGGCGTAACTCTGAGCGGAGGGGAAGTCCTCGTGCAGAGCGCGTTCGTCGCCGCGTTTGAAAGACGCATGAAGAAAGAGGGGATAGACGTCGCTCTCGACACGTCGGGAGGAGTGCCTGTTACAGATGACGTAAAAGCGGCTTTAAGAGGCGCGCAGATGGTGATTCTCGACCTCAAGTTCTGGGACGACGAGCATTATGTCAGGTACTGCGGCGGCGGTATCGGCAACGTGCTTGACACGCTTGATTATTGTGAGAAAATAAACGTACCCGTGTGGATTAGGACGGTTATCGTGCCTGGGATAAACGACAAAGAAGATTGCATTGACAAGTATGCGGACGTAGTCAGAGGATATACGTGCGTCAAGAGGTATCAGCTGCTTGCTTTCCACACTATGGGTTTTTCAAAATACGAAAAAGCGGGGATATTCAATCCTCTTAAAGATACGCCTGCCCTCGACAGAAAAAGGCTTGAAGAATTGCAGACATATCTGGACAAAAAGGAGATAACAAATGACTAAAGAAGAAAGGATGCAACTTGCATACGACAATTTTAAAAAGGGATACAATTGCTGTCAGTCAGTAGTCATGGCGTTTTCCGACGTATTGCCGCTTGACAAAGATATGCTTGAAAAGGTGACTCTCGGTTTCGGTGCGGGATTCGGCAGGACGAGAAATCTGTGCGGAGCCGTAAGTTCTTACGGTTTCGTCTGCGGTCTTCTGCACGATAAAGGTGCAAACATAGCGCAGGACAAGACAGACGTATATAAGCAGATTACGGAACTTGACAACAAATTCAAACAGCTTAACGGAACGGACAATTGCGGAGAGCTGCTTAAAAACGTAAAAAATCTGACGCAGGGTTATGTGCCGCAGGTCAGGGACGAGGAATATTATAAGGTTCGTCCTTGTGCCAAATTCGTCGTTGACAGCGCGGGACTTCTTCACGACCATCTTGTCGAACGCGGGATAATTTAACTTGCGAGGTCGTGTCGACAAATTTATTGCAAACCTGTTCATATGTGTATTTCAGATTCTGCCTCTCACAAGAGAGGCATTTTTGATAAAGACAGGTAATAGGCAGACAATATCGTGAATTAAAAAAGGCTGCAGACAGCCTGACAGACAACTTAGATATAAAAAAACCGTATTGTATGTTTGCGGGAGGAAATCAGGTTTTACATGAAAGCGCGTCGACATGCTGGCTTTGACTTTACGCTCTTTATTCAGGTCTGTCGGGGCAGAAACGGTATCAGGTTAATACTGACTCTGTTTGCACATAATTCTGGTATGAAGTGGGCGATAAAAAAGATTTACAGGATAGCAGGAAACGCGTATTGGAAGATATTCGGAGGTTTTGCGCTGTCGTTAGTGTGGTTTGCTATGGGCTTGTTGCTGATAATATCCGTTGTCGGGATAGCGTGGGGAGTAAAATGTATAAGAGTGGGAATATTCGTATTTAAGCCTTTCGGGAAACAGACGGTTACCGTGTTTGACAGACCGCTTGCAGACGCGCTCTGGGCGGTTAGTTTCGGAATCGTGTTCGGGATTGTCGCAGTATTGGGTGCGCTTGCGTCGCTTGTGGGACTCGTAACGGCACCTTTGTGTATTCAGTGGTTAAAAGTTGCAAGAGTTTCGGTTTTTCCTTTTTCATCTTATGTAAGATAAAAATTCAGGCACTCGTGTTTATAAAAATAATTTTACTATTATAAACCAGCTTTTTGTTTCGATATGCGGTATAGTTGTCCGGAGTATATTTATAACACTGACGGTGAAAATATCGCGGGAGGTATTGCAGTATTTTTATTATAATGTTATAATATCTGTAAGCGGCTTTTCGCATAAAATATTTTTAGGAGAAATTTATGCTTTACATATTTAAACACGACAAGTACAGCGATTTCAATGTATTTGAAGACAACAGGCTCAAGCCGAGAAGTTATTTTATTCCTTTTGAAACGAGAGAGCAATGCGACGCCACCGATTATCTGGGAGAACGTTATGCGTCGCCGCTTGTTACCGTTCTCAGCGGAGAGTGGGACTTCGTTTATTTTAAAAGAGTGTCTGAAATGCCGGAAAAAATCGACAGCTACACTCTGAAAGCTGACAAAGTAACGGTTCCGTCCTGCTGGCAGTTTACCGGTTATGAAAACCCGTATTACGTTAATATCCGCTATCAGTTTGACTGTCATCCTCCGCGTATCCCTGCGGACGAGGGGTACATTGGGGCGAATATGCCGATAAACGCAAAGGGAGGCCCGTTCAAAGTCTATAACTCTGTCGGACTTTACCGCAAGACTTTTGAGCTGAAGAGGAAAGACAAGCACATATTGACGTTCCTGGGCGCAGCGTCCAACGTTCAGGTTTATTTCAACGGTCAATACGTCGGATACGGCGAGGGTAGTCATAACAGTCAGGAGTTTGACGTTACGCCGTATGTGCTTGACGGAACGAACGAAGTTGTCGTATTGGTATATAAATGGTGCAACGGCACATATCTTGAGTGCCAGGATATGTTCAGAAACAACGGAATATTCAGAGATGTGTACATCACCTCGATGAGCGGTCCTTATATCCGGGATTTGTTTGCAAACACGGTGAGGAAAGGCGCAAGCGGATGGAAACTTGTCGTTAAAGCTGCGGTCGAAGGCGATGCCGAAACGCATTTTTCTCTCGAAAGGAACGGAACGCCGGTTGCGGAAGGTACGTCTGCAAACGGAGAGTGGAGTTATGAAATCGAAAGACCTGACCTCTGGTCTGCAGAAATCCCCAATCTTTACATGTTGTACGTTACGCTGAAAAAAGGAGGAGAAGAGGTTCAGACAATAAGGCAGGAGATAGGTTTCAGGGATGTGATAGTTGACGGAAACGTATTCCGTTTCAACGGTGAGGCAATAAAAATCAAAGGCGTAAATCACCACGATACGCATGAGAGCAAAGGATATGCAATGAGCGTTGCGGATTATCTTAAAGACGCCGTGCTTATGAAGGAGTTCAACGTAAACGCAGTGCGTACTTCGCATTATCCTCCTGACCCTGTTTTTCTCAAGATAGCAAATTATATGGGGCTTTACGTCATAGACGAGGCGGATATAGAAACGCACGGTACGAGTGCTACTTATATTTCAAGACCCAACAGGATAAGCAACAATACAAAATGGAAGGCACACTATTTTGACCGCGTGATTCGTATGTTTGAACGCGACAAAAACAATCCGTGCGTAATAATGTGGTCGCTCGGAAACGAGGCGGGCGGCTGGAAGAATCAGGATTATTGCTATCTTGAACTCAAGAAACTGACGAGAGTTCCGATACATTATGAAGGTGCGTGCAGGACAAAACGCTGGGCGTACGACGTGCTTTCGCATATGTATACGTTTACAGAAATGTACGATAAGTATCTTGAAGGAAAGTTGCCAGAAAAGTATTACAAAAAGCCGTTTTTCCAGTGTGAATACGCGCATGCAATGGGCGTCGGTCCGGGGTCGTTAGACGATTACTGGATTCGTTTTTACAAATCCGAAAGTCTTATGGGCGGTTGTATCTGGGAGTGGGCTGACCATGCGGTAAAGCATCCTGACGGGACTTATACTTACGGCGGCGACCACGGGGAGTATGCTCACGATTCGAATTTCTGCGTGGACGGACTTTTCTTCCCCAACAGGACGCCGCATACCGGCGCGAAATGTATGCAGGCTGTTTACAGACCTGTACGCGCGTCTTATATATCCACAAACAGATACGTATTGCTCAATACGGATTATTTCAGAGATACGTCCTGGCTGGAAACGGAGTGGGAATACGTCGTGGGCGGAGCAGTAAACGAGAGAGGCAAAATCAATGCTGTCATACCTCCCAAAGAGAAGATAGAAATATCTCTCAGACATAAGAGCATAGACACGACTAAAGACTGTTTTATAAACTTTATTTACAAAAACAAAGCGACGGGAAAAGTGGTTGCAAAAGAACAGATAATAATGTGTCAGAGCGTCGGCAGGAGCGTGATGGGCACCGGTTCGGGCGATGTTGCCTATATCGAAAACGCAACGATGATTTCAATTGCGACAAACAACGCAAACGTTACTCTGGATAAAAAGACGGGATGTCTGACCGGATATGAGGTCGACGGCGTCGAATATCTCAATCAGAACGCAAAAAACAAAGGATTTACGTTGTCGCTTTATGATTGCCCCGTCGATAACTACATGTTTGTGTCCAACAAGTGGAAGGCGATGGGACTGGATAAGGCAGAAAGCGTTTTCACAGGGTTCGACAGTGAGAAACAAAACGGCAAAGTCGTGGTTGCATGTCATTACGACGTAGTGCTTAAAGGCGTGAAAAAATATGCGTTCACGATACAATACACCGTTTATTCCGACAACAGACTGGGTGTAAAATTGCTGCTTGACACAAAAAAATACGTTGATTTGCCCAAGTTCGGCGTAAGTCTTGAAATGCCGTCCTGTTACGATACCGTACGTTATTACGGCAGGGGAGAAAGCGAGAATTACAGCGACTTCAAAGCGCATGCCATGCTTGGAATTTACAGCAACAACGTTTGCAAAATGGCAGAGCCTTATATCAGACCTCAGTCTTCGGGAAACCGTGCGGAAACGCGTTGGGCTGAAGTGGTTGACGAGAACGGTTCTGGACTCAGATTTACAGCACAGGGCACGGCTTTCAATTTCAATGCGGTACCTTTCAATTTTGAAGGACTCAACGGTGCGGCTCACAGGCAAGACGTCAAATATGACGGAACGACGTGTGTGCATATAGACCATTTCGTCAGAGGTATAGGTACCAACAGCTGCGGACCGGATACGAGAGAGGAGTACAGGCTGGGCAAAAAACAGACGAGGTTGCAGTATGAATTTACCGTGCAGCCGGTATCAGTCGCAAAAGAGGAAAAATAACGACGTTTTTTCAAAAAGCAGAAAGCTTTTATGAAAAACGGGAGTTAAAAATATTCCTATTGAAAAGACAACCGCCGCTTTTTGAAGTAAAACCAAAAAAATATTGCCCGGACGGGAACGGAGCGTCGCGTACATTAAAGTAAACGATACGGCTTTGTAACGATATAATAATAATGTACGCGCGCACGATAAGTTTAAGAATTTATTTATAATATTATATGTTTATAATAAAATTTATAAATATTTTCTTTTTTTATTGAAAATCAGACTGATATATGCTATAATGCAATTATAATGTTGCGGTGGCAAACGGAGGAACAAGTTTTATGGCAAAAGAATTCGATTATGAAGTAGTCAAAACCTACGGCAGTCTTTCAGAATCAAGCAAGGGTTGGAAGAAGGAAATCAAACTCATCAGCTGGAACCAGAAAGAACCCAAATACGATATCAGAGAGTGGTCCCCGGACGGCGAAAAGATGGGTAAGGGAGTAACTCTTTCAAAAGAAGAACTGGTCAACCTCAAGGCGTTGTTGGACGACATCCTCGCTGAGTAAGAGAGGTCGGGTTTCTTATACATACAACTTATTTTTTACGGTATATAATTATACGGTAGCTTTGCTATCGTATTTTTTT
>CALWHB010000020.1 GCA_944380275.1 uncultured Christensenellaceae bacterium
CTACCGCTGACTACGAGATATTCCGCCTCTTTATATTTTTTGGTAAGCGATTCTTCGCTGGGGGTGCAAGCCATAAGCATGGTAGCAAGTACCACTGCGAGCACAACGATTGATGTAACTGCAACAAACTTTTTCATAAAAACCTCCTCCAGGTTAAGTATACTTTGATTATATCACCCTTAAATTACGCTTTCAATCTATTTTTGTAAATTTTTTGAAAAATCGGATTATATCCTGCAAATTTGTGAATATTCGCTTGATTTTACCTCTGAAAACCGTATATCGCGTATATTTATGCACATCTTGTACGACTTCTCAATATTGTTTTGTTGTAAAAAAATTACGCCGCAAAACGCGGCGTATTCCAACAACATTTTATTCAATCACTCTTGCTGCGGCTGAGAATCCCCGTCCTCGGCGAGTCCGCCTTTATTGTTGTAAATATCTATGGCGTTCTGACTACCTACAAGCACGACTTTTCCTTTCTGCTCAACGATATAAGTACCGTCGGCATACTCAAGATTCATAAGCTCCGCATAACCGGTAGCAATGTCTTTTTTCTTAAAAGCAACTACCCTTATATAATCCTGCGATGCCTCTCTTACCCCGCAATAGATATAATCCACGTCTTCGCCTGAAAGTTCGAGTGTATTTGCAGAAAGCGGAGTTGTCGTATATCCTGCGTTTTCATACTTGGTTTTACATGCGTCGCGGCTGGGAACGCAAGCTGCAAACAACGCACACAAAAGCGCAACCGTAACAATAACCGCGGCAATTTTTATTCTTTTCACGGCAAATCCCCCGTAATTTTATCTGTTATATTATATCATAACACGATGTATTTTTCAATAGAGAAACAAAAAATCTCCCCTTTTCAGGGAAGATTGCCTGCACCCGACATATTTATTTCATATTTGTTTTGCCGTCCGTTTTTTCTTTTGCACTTTCCTCAACGCTTTCCCTCTTATCTGAAATGCGTATTTCCTTTGCCGGCACATAATCCTTTTTCTGCTCTATCAGTCTTTCTCTTTCTCTGATTACAAACCTTTTACTGTATGAGAAAATGACGCATATTGCGATAACCGCGACGACCAACGCCGCCGCAAGTATATAGAAAAGTATATCGCCCATATTGTCGACGGGTTTCAAATCTGATGATTCAGCCGCAAAACATGTGGTCCCGGCAAGAATACAGACAATCACGGATAAAACTGTCGTAAGAATAATTTTTTTCTTCATAACCTTTTCCTTTACAATATTATCGCACACGATGCGCCCGTATGCAAGTAAAAATCTTGTAAATGGCTTTTGCCGTATACGTATACTTTTACTCTTCAAAAAACTTACGATTTATATAGACAACACCGCGGACATATTGTATAATAATTGTATTATATGTAACAGAGGTGAATTATGGATTTTACCAGGCAGCAAAAAGACAACGCCGTAAAATTTATTTGCGACGAAATCGAACACGTTATCAAAGACTTCGGTCCCCGCGACCCCGGCAACGACGGAGAACGCAAAGCACTCGACTATATGAAATCGCAGATAGCCGAGTACGGCGACGACTCTCACGGAGAAAGTTTCAAAGTCGCACCGCACGCCTTCTTCGGATGGACGTACTTTGTAGGCGTATTCATGATGTTGGCAATAGCCGTTTACTTCTTCGCTCCGATAATAAGCGTCGTATGCGTGCTGTTTGCTCTCGTTCCTATGGTAGGACAATTCGTCTTTTACCGCGAAACGATAGACTGGCTCTTCAAAAAGCGCGAGTCAGGCAACGTATGGGGCGGGATAAAACCGAAGGGCGAACTGAAACGCCGCATCGTTCTCAACGGACACTCCGACGCGACCTATGAGTGGCACTGGCATTACGTCGGCGGTTACAACCTCTTCCTTACAAGCATAATAATCCCGATAATAGGCGTTATATACGTACTGGCATGCGTGGTAGTCGCTTGCATCAGCATGAAAGGCGTAATCGGCACCCCGTCAGGTGCTGCGCTTTATATGGGAATTGCGTCAGTAATCTTCGTGCCTTTCTACATAGCGTTTTTCCTTTTCTCCGACATCAGAAGACCCGTTCCCGGCGCGAACGACAACCTGACCGCATGCTATATGTCGATAGCGATACTTAAGCTGATGAAGGAAAACGGCATACGTCTTGAAAACACAGAAGTCGTCGCTCTCGTTACCGGTTCTGAAGAGGCTGGACTTCGCGGCGCGAAATTCTTCTGCCGCAACAATCCGGATTTGTGGAAAGACGTAGAAACGGTATTCGTAACGTACGAAACGCTCAGAGAACTGGAGCATCTCGTCATTTACAACAAAGACCTCAACGGCACGGTAAAACTGGATATGCCCTCTTGCGAACTGATAAAACGCGCGGCGAAAAAGAACGGTATGGACTTGAAATACGGCTCTGTATACGCAGGCGCGACAGACGCTGCGGCTTTCGCTCAGGCAGGAAGAAAATCCGCCTGCATCGCGGCAATGGCTCCGCAGGTAAAGGAATATTACCATACCCGCCTCGACAACTATGACAACCTGAGTCCGGAGTGTCTTTCAAAGGTACTCGACATCACCGTAGATTTCATAAACGAATACGACGAAAAGGGATTGCAGTAAAAAACATTTTTTCAAAAAAAATCCACCCGTTTCCGCGGGTGGATTTTTGCGTCCTTGCCTGAATTACAACTTCTTATAAAAAATAGTATTCGCCTTATTAATTTTTTCGTTTATGCAATTCTGATTATTCTTTACCGCGGTATATCATAGGAGTAAAGATAATTCCTCCGTCGGTACGCATTTTTCCGGTATCGACAAATCCCAGCTTATGATATATCTCTGTCGCATACGGCGCGGCATTTACGGTAATGCAGGCATTACTGCCCGTTTCCGACAGCAGATTGCAGAACAATTTTTTACCTATTCCCTTTCCGAGGCGGTCGGCTCTTACAAAAAACGCCATGATATGTTTTTTGCTGTTCACCGTACCGAGAACGCCTACAAGCGCGTCCCCCTCGTATGCCCCGGCAAATTCCGCATCACGAAGATTTTCTGCGTCATCGATATAATCGAAAAAAGCTTTTATTCCCTCTTCCGTATAAAGAGGTCCGTCGCATTTCAAGAAGGTATTCTTTATTAAATTTACCGCCTCTTCGAGTTCTTTCTCAGAGGCGATTTTTCTTATTTCAATATCGGTCATTATTTTTTATCTTTGCTTTTGTCCTGGCTCTTTTTCTTTTTGCCTGACATTTCTTCTTCTATCTTCTTTCTCTCTCCGTAATATTCTTTTGCGCGGACGGAAATTTTCTTTGCCTTTTCCGCTGTGGATTTCACGGTTTCGATTTTATCGGTCGCACTCTTTTTGACCTCGTTTATTTTCTTTGTCGCAGCCTTTCCCATATCTGAAATTTTGCCTGTCAGACCGCTTTTTTTCTTTTCTGCGGAAATGTCTGTAGCAACGATTCCTTCCTGTTTGCTTACGGCAACCGTTGCACTGCTTTGCGCTGCGCTTTCAGCCTCGCTTGCCGCAACCGCGCTTTCTTCGCCGGGCGTTGCCGCCTCATTAGCGTCAGGAGAAGGCAGCGCGTTGTTTTCTTTTACGTCCTCGCCGTTCCAAATCTGCTTTACGTCGTCCAGAAATTTTTTGTCGCACTCGTCTTTCTTTTCTTTGATTCTGAGTTTTTTACGACGCTTTATCATTTTGCGGATTTCGGCAATAATCTGGTAAATCACATAAAGCACTGACACGCACGAAAGCACGAGTGAAAAGATATTTCTGTCGCCGCTGACAGCGTTTACGACAAGCGCGATTGCCAGCACGAGATTGACGAGCTTTAAAAGTTTTTTGACTATTTTCAGTCCGCTCTTGTAATCTTTCACTGTATTCTGCTTTCTTCTGTCGTTCTTCGCAATTGCGAGCGACGCGATAAACAGTACCATATACACGACAATAAAGCCGCCAAAAACGTAAGGCAACCATGTAATCTGCGCGTTGTCGCCTGCAAAAGTAAACACGGTAAACGCCATATATGCGATTATGTAAATAAAATTGAAACAAATCGACAAATTGCGTTTAATGCGCATGAACCTGGTAAACTTAGACTCTTCCTTTTGGACCGCCGTGCCGTTACCGTCTGCAACCGCGGCCGTATTCTTCCTCTTTTCCATATCTATATGATATAACAAGCTCAAGTCAACGCGCAACTATTTGAATAATTTTGCTCAGACTAGTTAATAATACAACGCGGACGGGCTGATACATAGCACGAGCGTGCAAAGGAGGTAAACGCAATGAGAACTCAACAGTACAGCACCGGTCAGAAACCCGGTAAAGGCAACTATGTCTGCACAAACTGCGGTTTCAGCCTTAAGCTGGGTATGGAAGACAAAATGCCGCCCTGCCCCAACTGCAACAACACGACATTTACCAAGGAATAAAAAAACGGGACAAGTTCCCGTTTTTTTTAATAATCCAATCTCTCCGTCAGCTTAAAAACATATTGATTATACCGTTTGCGACAAGAGCGTAAGAAGGCTTGATTTTGAGTATGTCGCCGTCAAAATCGATATATGGAGCGGCACTTGACAAAGCGTCCGAAAATCTCTCTTCAAAACAAATGCCGAATCTTTTTTCTGTTTCTTTCACGTTTATTCCTTTTTCAAGCCTCAATCCCAGCATCATGTATTCAGAAAGTTCGTCTTCGTCAGACAAAATTTCTTCTGTCAGATACTTATGACGGCCGTTTTCCTGAGCGTTTACGTATTCTTTCAGGTCTGAGGTATTGAAATATCTTTTTTTACCTATTTTACCGTGAGCCGCGACTCCGAAAGCGAGATAATTCTGCATAGTCCAGTATTTCAGATTATGTCTGCACTCCTTGCCGTTTTTGCAGAAATTGCTTGTTTCGTAACGGACAAAACCTTCTTTTCCGAGCAAAGCGCGTGCGTAATCGTACATTTCCGCGCACTCGTCGTCAGACGGCAGAACAAGCCCTTTTTCAACGTCGCAGGCAAGAGGTGTTCCGTCCTCCACCTTGAGCATATAAGCAGAAACATGCTCAACTCCTTCTGCCGAAATAAAAGACGCGAATTCTTCGATGTCGTTTTTCCCTTGTCCGACAAGTCCCAACATCAAATCCGCACTGACGTCAAAGCCCTTGTTCACGGCAAGCTTAACCGCTTTTTTCGCGGCAGCGGAATCGTGTCTTCTGCCAATCGACCTTAAAACGGCATCGTCCAGAGATTGCACTCCAAGGCTTATTCTCGTAACGCCTGCATCTTTAAGTTCATCGGCTTTATCTTCGTCAAAGGTATCGGGATTGCACTCAACGGTAAATTCTGAAATTCTTAAGTCAAACGTCTCTTTCAAAGCAGTCGCAATATTTGCAACAGCTCCTGAATACAGACAAGACGGCGTGCCTCCGCCTATATACAAGGTATCAGCCGCGCCGCTGTAAATTTTCCTGCCCGTGTAGATTTCACGCAATAATGCAGATATATAACGTCTTTGTATTTCCTCTCCTTCGCATACCGATACAAAGTCGCAGTATCTGCACTTACTGCGGCAGAAAGGAATATGTACGTATATTCCTGCCGCACTCATTTGTCAAATTTGAGTATGGTCATGAAAGCCTCGCTCGGCACTTCGACAGAGCCTATCTGACGCATACGCTTTTTTCCTTCTTTCTGTTTTTCGAGAAGTTTCTTTTTTCTCGTGATATCGCCGCCGTAACATTTGGCGAGGACGTCTTTTCTCATAGCTTTTACCGTTTCGCGCGCTATGACTTTACCACCGATAGCCGCCTGTATAGGTATTTCAAAAAGCTGACGGGGGATTACTTCTTTGAGTTTTTCCGCTATTCCCCTGCCGCGTGCGTATGCCTTGTCGCGGTGAACTATGATGCTGAGCGCGTCGCATATCTCTCCGTTGAGCAGCATGTCGAGTTTTACCAGGTCGCTTTCCTTATATCCTATAATCTCATAATCGAGGCTTGCGTATCCTCTTGTACGCGATTTCAGAGAATCGAAGAAGTCGTAAATTATCTCATTGAGCGGCATTTCGTATTCTATCTTGACTCTCGTCGTTTCGAGATAAGTCATATCGAGGAATATACCGCGTTTGTCCTGACACAGCTCCATAATAGGACCTACGTATTCGGGCGGCGTATACAGAAACGCCTTTACGACAGGCTCTTCCATATGGTCGATTTCTCCGACAGGAGGCAGGTTTGAAGGGTTGGAAACCAGCACCGTTTCGCCGTTATTTTTGACAACGTTATACGAAACGCCCGGCGCGGTAGTAATCAAATCCAGGTCAAACTCTCTCTCAAGTCTTTCCTGAATTATCTCCATATGAAGAAGTCCTAAAAATCCGCATCTGAAACCGAAACCGAGAGCCGTGGACACCTCAGGTTCGTACATCAGCGACGCGTCGTTGAGTTTGAGCTTTTCCAGCGCGTCCTTCAGGTCGTTGTATCTCGCTCCGTCAGTCGGATATATACCGCAGAACACCATAGGAGAAACCTCTTTAAAACCGCTTAGCGGCTCTTTTGCTCCTCCCGACGCAAGGGTTATCGTATCCCCCACTTTTGTATCGCTTACGTTTTTAATACTTGCGCAAAGATAGCCGACGTCGCCCGCGCTGAGTTCTTCAACAGGAGTCGAACGCGGAGTAAACACTCCCACTTCGGTAACGTCGAATTCTTTACCCGTTGCAAAAAATCTGACTTTATCTCCTGCTCTGACTTTGCCGTCGAATACGCGGATAAAAGAAACCGCGCCTTTATAACTGTCATAATATGAGTCGAAAATGAGAGCTTTGAGCGGCTTGTCGTAATCTCCTCTCGGCGGAGGCAGAAGTTCAATGACCTGTTTAAGCACGTCCTCAATGCCTATTCCCTCTTTTGCGGATACGAGAGGAGCGTTTTCGGCGTCCAGACCAATGACGTCCTCAATCTCCTTTTTAACTTCGTCGGGTCGTGCGGACGGCAGGTCGATTTTGTTTATTACGGGAATAATCTCCAGGTCGTTGTCAAGCGCGAGATATACATTGGTAAGCGTCTGAGCCTCAATACCCTGCGACGCGTCGACAATCAGAATCGCGCCTTCGCAAGCCTTGAGAGAACGCGAAACCTCGTATGTGAAGTCCACGTGTCCGGGAGTATCTATCAGATTGAACTCGTATTTTTCCCCGTTGTAGGTATAATTCATCCTGACGGGGGTGAGTTTTATCGTAATACCGCGTTCGCGCTCAATATCCATACTGTCGAGGAGCTGTTCCTTTGCCTCTCTCTTGCTGACTGTTTCCGTAACATCCATAATGCGGTCGGCAAGCGTGCTTTTGCCGTGGTCGATATGCGCTACTATGCAGAAATTTCTGATTTTGCTCTGGTCTTTGGGCATAAATTCTCCTGTAAATTTTCTGTTAACGTGTATATTCTTTTGCCAGTTTTATAAAAGACTGTCTTGACGCGGCGATTGTTTCGGGAGAAACGCAGTAAGCTATTCTCACCCAGCCTTTACAGCCGAAACCGCTTGCCGGTACAAGCAGAAGTCTGTGTTTCTTCGCCTTTGCGCACATAGCGGCGTCGTCGCCGTCGGGCGACTTGACAAAGAGATAAAACGCGCCCTGAGGGTTGACGTATTCAAAGCCGCACTCGTCCATAATCGCTTTGAGAGCCTCTCCGTTCTTGCGGTAAAACTCAACGTCCACGCTTGCGTCGAGGCATTTTGCGACCGCCCTCTGTATAAGCGAAGGAGCGTTTACGAATCCGAGGACTCTCGTCGCAACCGCGCACGCGCCGATAAGGTCGTCAAAATCGTCGCAATCGGGATTTACAGCGAGATAACCTATTCTCTCGCCTGCGAGGGACAAAGATTTGCTGAAGGAATAGCCGCTCACCGTATTTCTGTAATATTTTGCGGGATACGGCTGACTTACGCCGTAAACGAGTTCTCTGTAAGGCTCGTCCGACAAAAGGTATATCGACGTTCCGAATTTTTTCTGCGCCCTCTCCATAGCGTCAGAAAGAGCCTTGAGGGTATCCTCTCCGTAAACAACGCCTGTGGGGTTGTTGGGGGTATTGATAATAACTGCCTTCGTCTTTGCGGTAAGAGCGTTTTCAAACGCCTGAATATCGGGAAGAAATTCCGGCGGATTGGGTTTTACGACGACTATTCTGCCGTCATAATTAGCCACATAGTTGGAGTATTCCCCAAAGAAAGGCGCAATAACGACCACTTCGTCGCCTGCGTCAAGCACGGCTTTCAGAAAGACGTTGAGTCCTCCTGCCGCGCCCACCGTCATGACGATGCAGCTTTTGTCGTAGGAAGTGGCAAATCTCTTATTCAGATTTTCAGCAACAGCCGCTCTGACGTCGTCGAATCCTGCATTTGACATATAGCCGTGCAAAGTAAGCGCGTCGCAGTTTTCCACCTCGTATTTAAGCGCGTCCGCGACTTCGGAAGGAGCTGGGAGATTGGGATTTCCCAGCGAAAAATCGTATACGTTTTCCGCACCGTAAATTGCGGCAAGCCTTTTGCCTTCCTCGAACATCGCGCGGATAGCGGAACTGTTTTTTACCATATTGCGCATTTTTTCAGAAATCATAAAAAACCTCACGCGCGCAGATACGCGCCGTTACAAATATTATATAAAAATAAGTGGATTTTAGCAAATATATTTTATATAATGTAATCAGAAATCGCGGAGGTAAAACGACATGACTCTGACAGAACTTGCAAAAAAACTCAAAGCGCGCGGGTTTATCCCGTACATATGCAAAGACGGCAAAGAGGCGGCGCAAAAAATTCTGGAGCTGATACCTGAAGGCGACACGGCGGGCGCAGGAGGCAGCGTAACGCTCAATCAGCTCAATATACCCGCACTTCTTACTCAACGCGGAACGACCTTTTACAGCCACTCCACCGTACCGGACGAACTTAAAGGACAGGTTTATCAGCTCGCCGCAAACGCGAAATGGTATCTTTCATCTGCAAACGCGATTACTGAAAACGGCGAAATAATAAACACCGACGGCTCTGCAAACAGAGTTTCTTCCCTCATTTTCGGCGTACCGAACATAATTTACGCAATAGGCAAAAACAAACTCGTAAAAGACCTCGATGCGGCGATTGACAGGATACGCAATTATACCTGCCACCTCAACGCCGTGCGCCTCGGCAAATCCACACCGTGTGCGATAACGGGCAAATGCGCCAACTGCACGGGCAAAGAGTGCATGTGCAACGTTACGACGATTGTTCATCATCCTACAAGATGCCAGGAAAACGTATACGTCCTGCTGATTGACGAAAATCTGGGGTATTGATTATGAAAGACAGAAATTTTTTTAAAGGCGTTCCGTTTGCGCACAGAGGACTTCACGACAACAAAACTCTCCCTGAAAACTCTTTGGCTGCGTTTAAAAACGCCGTCGAACACGGGTACGGCATTGAATTCGACGTATACCTCACCGACGAAGGCACGCTGATAGTGCATCACGACCCTTCTCTTAAACGCTCGTGCGGCGTAGACATCCACCCCGAAAAAATAAAAAACGCAGACCTTGAAAAATACAGGCTTTTCGGGACTGACGAGCGCATACCGCTTTTCAGCGACGTGCTTGCTCTCGTAAACGGCAAAGTAAAACTGATAATAGAAATAAAGGTTACAAGAAAGTACGAGCAGACCTGCTCTGCCGTACTGGACGCACTTAAAGATTACGACGGCGCATATTGTCTTGAATCCTTCGACCCGCGCGCCGTACTGTATATGCAGAACAAACGCCCCGACCTTCTCGTAGGACAGCTTTACGACCCCAACCCGATACAGCGTTTTTACTGCCGCCGTATGAACACTCACAAAAACGCCGCGTTTCTCGCCGCAAGCATAAAGACGCTCAAAAGCTCTTTCTATTCAAAGGTCCAGGCGGCAGACCCGTCCACTGCGATAGTAACGTGGACGATACGCACAGACGAGCAACTTTCACTCGCAAAAGAAAAGGCAGACAACTTTATCTTTGAGTGCAATGCAAAAAACGACGGTTACATATCTCTGCCTCCCGTCAAATAATACAGGACAGCATAATAAGAACAATGCTAAACGAGTGATAAAAAACGTCCCCTGTCAAAGGGGGGCGTTATATTTTACTTAATTTTCCTTTGCAGTGTCGGAATAATCGCTAAGACCTCTCACACACTAATGCGGGAGGTGATTATATGAAAATGTCTACACTTATGGGATTCGGCGTTGGTATGGCGACCACTCTCATTGCGGCAAAAGCGGTTACGACAAACGGCGTAAAATCGCGCGGCAAAGCGATTAGAAAGAAGATAATTCAGATGCTGGACTAACGGTATCCGCCGTATTCCACAAAAGGTCAAAGCATTGAAATCTTATTTACGAAATGCTTTATAACCTACACGTACACCAAAAAAACCTCTTTCTGTACGAAAGAGGTTTTTAGTTTATATTCATTTGTTTTCTTTATCCTTTTGTCTTCTGCGATAATCTTCTATCGCCTCTTTAATCGCCTCTTCGGCAAGCACACTGCAATGGATTTTCTGCGGAGGCAGACCCTCAAGATACTCCACGACCTTGGCGTTTGTAAGCTTGAGTGCCTCGTCCACGGTCATACCTATGACCATGCTCGTTGCGACGCTGCTCGTAGCGACTGCCGCCGCACATCCGAACGTGCGGAACTTCGCGTCGGTTATCACGTTGTCTTTCACCTTTATCGTGATTTCCATAATATCGCCGCAGGTAGCGTTGCCTACTTTTCCCGCGCCGTCGTTGTCTTCTATATATCCCACGTTCTGAGGATTGGCGAACGTTTCCATTACCTTCTTGTTATACATACTTCTGTTCTCCTTCGAATTTTTTAAATAACGGCGACATTTCTCTGAGTCGCGCGACTGTTTCGTATAATTTTTGCAGAGTGTACTCTACTTCTTCCATCGTATTGTCCTTGCCAAAGCTGAATCTTATAGAACCGTGAGCAAGTTCTATAGGAACTCCCAGCGATAGCAGAACATAGCTGGGTTCAAGCGAACCGCTTGAGCAGGCAGAACCGCTGGACACTGCAATTCCCGCAAGGTCAAGACTCATCAATATTGACTCGCCTTCGATATACTCAAAAGAAAAGTTTGCGTTTGACGCAAGTCTTCTCGACATATCTTTCGCGCCGTTGAATCTGACGTCGGGTATGTTTTTGAGTACCTCTTCGACAAAGCGGTTTCTGAGCTTTGCAACGTGAGCGTTGTTCTTTTCCATGTCCGCGACGGCTTTTTCTATCGCCGCACCGAGTCCCACTATACCGGGCGTATTGAGCGTGGAGGCGCGCATATTCCTCTCCTGCTCTCCGCCGTCCATAAACCTCTCAATCTTCACGCCGTTTCTCTTATAAAGCACGCCCACGCCCTTAGGACCGTAAAACTTATGCGCGCTCATAGAGAGCATGTCTATATTATCCCTGACGACGTCGATTGGCACGTTTCCCACCGCCTGAACAGCGTCGGTATGGAAAAGTATTTTATGTGATTTAGCAACTGCTCCGATTTCTCTTATCGGTTCAATAGTACCCACTTCGTTATTCGCGCTCATTACAGAAATAAGCACTGTTTTGTCAGTTATCGCCTTTTCGACCTGCTCTGCGGTAACAAACCCTTCTTCGCTGACGGGAAGATAGGTTATTTCAAAGCCCTCTTTTTCAAGACTCTGGCAAGTCTTTATCACCGCAGGATGTTCTATCGCTGTCGTGATAATATGGTTTCCTTTTGCTCTGAGCGCGTGAGCCGCACCCTTTATCGCCCAGTTGTCGCTCTCAGTACCTCCGGACGTAAAATATATCTCCGTAGGTTTCGCGCCTATGGCTTTTGCGACTTTTTCTCTTGCCTCGTCTATAGCGACAAGTGCCTCTCTGCCGAAAAAGTGCTGGGACGAACCGTTGCCGTATACTTCTGAAAAATAAGGCAACATCTTCTGCAATACGTCATTGTCCGTATGCGTAGTAGCCGAATTGTCCAGATAAATTCTGCGTTGCATTTCAATCTCCTTCTACCAGCTGTTTAAGGCTGATACCGTCCAAACATTTGTTGATTTCGCCGTAAAGTTTTGCCCATACGCCGTAAGTATGACAGGTAGCCTTGTTGCGGCAATCCCCGGAAAGGCAGTCCACAATCTCAAGACCGTTTTCAAGACTTCTCAGAATCTCACCCACGCTTATCTCTTCGGGCGGACGTTTGAGAAAATACCCTCCGCTCGCGCCTCGCGTTGCGTCTATCAGATTGTCTTTTTTCAGCACGGACAAAAGCTGCTCAAGATACTTTTCGCTCAAAAAAGTTTCACCTGCTATATACGGCAGGCTGAGTGCGCCTTCTCCGTAATGCTTTGCCAGTTCGCACATGGCTTTAAGTCCGTATCTGCCTTTTGACGAAAGTTTCATTTTTCAATCCCTATCAATTTCCTGGGTATTATCTTACTATTATTGTCGGCGTCTGTCAAACGTTTATGCGGATATTACGAAAATTTTTGCAAAGCTGAAAACAGCTTGTATCCGCTCAGTTTTTTACATCTTCAACTCTGAATTCTAAATTTTACGAAAAGTAAATTTTCATGCAAATAAAAAAACAGACGCCTAAGACGTCTGTTTTTTTATTTGTTTAAACAATCACGTTATCTGATAACGTCGTTTGCGTAGATAGGATATTTTTTGCACAGAGCCGCAACTTTTTCAGAACATCTTTCGACTGCAGCCTCGCCGTTGTCGATAATGTCCGCAATGCACTCTGCGATAACGACCATATCCTCTTCCTTCATACCTCTTGAAGTAACCGCAGGAGTACCCACACGGATACCGCTGGTTACAAACGGGGTCTGTTTGTCAAACGGTATAGCGTTCTTGTTTGCGGTGATGTGCGCCATATCGAGCAAAGCCTCAATCTCTTTTCCCGTCTTGCCCTTGCTGGTCAGGTCAATCAGCATGAGGTGATTGTCTGTACCGCCCGAAACAAGGCTTATTCCTCTTTCGATAAGCTCGTTAGAAAGCTTTTTCGCGTTCTTGACAATCTGCTGCTGATATTTCTTGAAGTCGTCGCTCATAGCCTCTTTGAAAGCCACAGCCTTAGCTGCGATGATGTGCATCAGAGGACCGCCCTGCGTACCGGGGAAAATAGCCTTGTCAATCTGCTTGCCCAGTTCTTCCTTGCAAAGGATAAGACCTCCTCTGGGGCCTCTCAGCGTCTTATGCGTGGTCGTGGTTACGACGTGAGCGTAAGGCACGGGGCTGGGGTGGCAGCCTGCGGCTACAAGACCTGCGATATGAGCCATATCTACCATAAGATATGCGCCTACTTCGTCAGCAATCTCTCTGAATCTCTTGAAATCTATAATTCTCGGATACGCGCTTGCCCCTGCGAGAATCAGCTTGGGCTTGCACTCTTTTGCAAGTCTTTCGACCTCGTCGTAATCGATAAGGCTTGTCTTTTCGTCAACGAAATAAGGCACGATGTTGAAATATTTACCGCTGATGTTGACGGGACTGCCGTGGCTGAGGTGTCCTCCGTGAGCAAGGCTCATGCTGAGGACTGTATCGCCGGGCTGGAGCAAAGCGAAGAAAACCGCGAGGTTCGCGCTTGCGCCGCAATGAGGCTGTACGTTTGCGTATTCGGCTCCGAACAGCTCTTTCGCTCTGTCGATAGCGAGTTTTTCCGCGACGTCAACGTACTGGCAACCGCCGTAATATCTCTTAGACGGATAACCTTCCGCATACTTGTTTGTCAGGTGCGTACCTGCCGCCGCGAGTACTGCGGGAGAAACTATGTTTTCGCTTGCGATAAGCTCTATGTTGCCCTGCTGTCTTTTGAGTTCGGCCTCGAGAGCGTCGTAAAGCTCAACGTCAGCCTCTTTGATTGTTTTGAGGTCTATCATAATAACTCCTTAGTATTTAAAATTATTATATTTCAAGTATACTACACGCGCGCGCAAAAGGCAAACGATAACGCCGCCAAAAAGCGACGTTTTTCGTCTTAAAAATATGCCTTACGAACGATTTTATCTGTTTACGAATTCCGTAAGCGCGCTCTCCGGCATGAATCCCTGTGTCTTTGCTTTAATCTGTCCTTTTTCGACGAGGACGAGAGTGGGTATCACCTGCACGCCGAAAGCCTGAGCGGCGTCCACGTTCTTATCTATATCCACTTTTACAAAAGCGACGTTTTCGACTTTTGACGCAACTTTGTCAAGTACGGGCGCAAGCATCTTGCAAGGACCGCACCAGGTAGCGAAAAAGTCTACAAGCACTTTGTCTTCTTTTGAAATCGTTTCGCGCAGCTGCGCAGCATCTATTTCTTTTACAAATTCACTCATGGTAATTACTCCTTTATATTATGAATTTTTATCTCTATGTAATTTGTCTGCAAGGCTCAGCACTATGTGTCCGCCCATCTTTATTCCGCACAGGGCGGGATTGTAAGGCACGCTTGCGACTCCTGCCGTTTTCTGAGGGAGTTCGCGCGTATAGCACACGTCCAGTTTTTTTACCCCTGCGGTTCTCAGCATTGAGCGCAGTTTTCTCGCAAGCGGGTCGTATTGCGTCTTATAAACGTCGCATATTTCAAAATCACACAGACCGCTCCTGTTCCCCGCGCCGCACGCGCTTATTATCGGTATGCCCTTTTTCTCTGCAAAACATACCAGCGCGACCTTATCCGGCAGACTGTCTATACAATCTGCTATATAATCCGTATTGCCGCTCAGTATACTGTCTGCGTTAGCCGCCGTAAGCCTTTGCGTTACGGCGTCGACGTCAGCAAGAGGATTTATAGAAAGCACTCTCTCTTTTGCCGCCTCTGCTTTAGACTTGCCCAAAGTATCTACGGTTGCTATAATCTGACGGTTGAGATTGCTTTCCTCAACGTTGTCGCCGTCCACAAGCACAAAACTGCCCACTCCGGCTCTTGCCAGCGTTTCAAGCACGTGTCCGCCCACGCCTCCCAGTCCTACGACTGCGACGCGCGCGTTTTCAAGTCTGTTCACCGCGTCGTCGCCCAGAAGGGCAACGGTACGCGATTTCGCCTCCCTTTTCACTCTTTGTCGGGCTTGCAGTCGATGGCAAGCTCTTCAAGCTGTTTTGCGTCGACCGCAGAAGGCGCACCCGTCATCAGACAGGACGCGTTCTGCACCTTGGGGAACGCTATTACGTCTTTGATATTGTCCGTGCCGCATACAATCATCACAAGTCTGTCAAGACCGAAGGCAAGACCGCCGTGCGGAGGTGCGCCGTATCTGAACGCCTCTACGAAGAACCCGAATTTTGCCTCTATTTCTTCTTGAGTAAGTCCCAGCAATCCGAATATCTTTTCCTGCATACGGGGGTCATGTATTCTTATACTTCCGCCGCCTGCCTCCTGACCGTTGATTACGATGTCGTAAGCGTTTGAACGCACTTTGAGCGGGTCTGTGTCGAGAAGAGGCACGTCTTCGGGCTTTGCCGCCGTAAACGGATGGTGTACCGCGACGTATCTCTTTTCCTCTTCGGAGTACTCAAGCAGCGGGAAATCCACCACCCACAGAAAATCAAACACGCTCTTATCGTAAAGAGAATATTTTTCAGCAAGATAGCATCTGAGAGAACCCAAAGTGGTTACGGTCGTCATATAGCTTGCGTCCGCGACGACGAAGATGACGTCGCCCGCCTTTGCGTCAAGCGCGTCGCATACTGCCTTAATCTGTTCTTCGTTGAGGAACTTGAAGAAAGAAGAAGTAACGCTGCCGTCATCTTTGAGCATTGCGTAAGCAAGACCCTTTGCGCCGCAGCTCTTTGCGTAATCCGCACAAGCGTCCACGTCCTTTCTCGTCATCGACTTGCAAAGACCTTTGGCGTTTATACCTCTTACGCTGCCGCCTGCAGCGAGCGCGTTTTCAAACACAGAAAATCCGCTGCCTTTTACTGCGTCCGCAAGGTCGTGGATTTCAAGGTCGTAACGCGTATCCGGCTTATCGCTGCCCCAACGCCTCATAGCCTCTTCGTAAGGAATACGGCGGAAAGGCTTGTCAAACTTCATATCGAGGCATTTTGAGAACACTTCCTTAATCGCGCCTTCGGCGATTTCCATAACGTCCTCGCTCTGCTCGACATAAGACATTTCGAGGTCGACCTGAGAGAATTCAGGCTGACGGTTAGCGCGCAGGTCCTCGTCGCGGAAACAACGCGCTATCTGATAATATCTGTCCATACCTGAAATCATCAAAAGCTGTTTATATATCTGCGGCGACTGCGGCAACGCGTAAAATTCGCCGTGATGGATACGGCTGGGAACGAGATAGTCGCGCGCGCCTTCGGGGGTCGATTTGCCGAGAAACGGCGTTTCTATCTCAAGGAATCCGTTGTCGGAAAGGTAATTTCTGAGTATTCTCGTAACCTTGTCACGCATAACGAGTATGTTCTGCAGCGACGGACGGCGCAGGTCGAGGTATCTGTATTTAAGTCTGAGCGTTTCGCCAACTTTTGCGTTTTCCGCAATCACGAAAGGCGTGGTTTCAGCCTCAGAGAGAATCTTGAGTTCGTCTGCGAGGATTTCTATTTCGCCCGTCGCCATATTCGCGTTTATATTTCCGCCGCGACTTCTGACGACGCCGCTTGCGCAGATTACAAACTCGTTTCTGACGGTAGCAGCCTTATCAAAGACAGCCTTGTCCACGTTGTCGTCGAAAGCGACCTGAACTATACCCGTTCTGTCCCTGACGTCTATGAACATTAGGTTTCCGAGGTTGCGGTACTTTGCGACAAAGCCCATGACCGTAACCCTTTTTCCTATATCTGACGCCCTGTATTCTCCGCACATTTTAGTGCGTTTTGCTCCGTTTAAAAAGTCTACCATATACTTTTCTCCGTAATATATTGTTGAATAAAAGTTATTTCAGATTTGCAAAATACTCCGCGAGGTTGCCCTTTTCCACCTGTTCGCTTTCTCCTGAAAGCATGTTTTTGACCTGGTAAACTCCGCTTTGTATTTCGTCGGTACCGATAACTATCATATATTTCGCGCCAATCTTATTGACGTATTTGAGCTGAGCTTTAAAACTTCTGCCCAAAAGGTCGGTATCGCATGAAACTCCCGCGCTCCTCAGCGCGTTTGCGGTAAGCATAGCCTCGTCTTTAGCCTCGTCGCAGAGAGGAGCGATATAAACCTCCGGTCTGCTCTCTTCTCCGAACGGAAGGCCGAGAGCCTCCATAGTGAGGATAAGTCTTTCAAGACCCATGCCGAATCCGACCGCGGGACAGGGTTTACCTCCCACGTCCTCAATAAGGTTGTTATATCTGCCGCCTCCGCTGACAGTTCCCTGCGCGCCGATGTCCGAAGATATAAACTCGAATACCGTACGCGTATAGTAGTCAAGTCCTCTGACGATATGCGGATTGACCTCGTAATCTATCCCCAGCAGAGAGAGCTGTTTGCAAACGCTCTCGTGATGAGCGCGGCAGTCGTCGCAGAGATAATCGAGTATTACGGGTGCGCCTGCCGTAACCGCCTTGCACCCTTCTTCTTTGCAGTCGAGTATTCTGAGCGGATTTTTCTCAAATCTTTCCCTGCACGTAGGACACATATCGCTAAGTCTTGAACGCAGATATTCCTTGAGCGCGGCGTTGTAATTCTTGCGGCACTCGCGGCAACCTATGCTGTTTATATTGAGTTTGAGTTTCTTTATTCCGAGGCGGTCGAAGAAAGTTTTTGCAATCATCATGACTTCGACGTCCGCGTACGGGCTGTCGCTGCCGTAATATTCGACGCCGAACTGGTGATGTTCTCTCAGTCTACCTGCCTGCGGTCTTTCATAGCGGAAGACGGGGGTAATGTAGTACATCTTTGTAGGCTGAACGCCCGCGTAAAGCGAATTTTCGATAAACGCGCGCGCGACGCCCGCCGTTCCTTCCGGCTTGAGTGTAATACTTCTGCCGCCCTTGTCTTCAAAGGTATACATTTCCTTATTGACTATATCGGTTGTATCGCCGACTCCGCGCAGGAAAAGTTCCGTATGTTCAAAAGTGGGGGTACGGATTTCGCTTACGCAGAAGTCCGCCGCGGTTTTTCTCGCGAGGTTTTCGACGTAATGCCATTTGTACGACTCCTGAGGGAGTACGTCCTTTGTGCCTTTTGGTATGTTTATCATAATGTCCTTATCTCCTCTTAGAGGACGTATTTACGCAGATTGAGCGTCTTTATCGTTTTGTCGAGATGTTCGAGAACGTATTTTTTGTCTATGGTAACGGTAACTTCGCTGTCCAGATTGCCGGCGTTATAAGAAATGTCGTCAAGCAGGCTTTCCATAATCGTATGAAGTCTTCTTGCGCCGATATTTTCACTGTTTTCGTTTTCCGCGGCAGCGACAGACGCGATTTCTCTTATCGCCTCGTCGGTGAAGTCAAGCACGACTTTATCCACTCTGAGCAGGTGTTCGTACTGTCTGAGGATAGCGTTGTCCGTCTTGGTCAGAATTTCGACGAAATCGTCTTCGGTAAGGCTGTCCAGTCTGACGATAATCGGAAATCTGCCCTGAAGTTCGGGAATAAGGTCCGATACGGAAGATATATGGAAAGCACCGGCAGCAATAAACAGGATATAGTCCGTCTTGACTTGTCCGTATTTGGTATTTACGGTGCAGCCTTCGACTATCGGGAGTATATCTCTCTGCACGCCCTCTCTTGAAACGTCGGGGCCGTTGGAATTGCCCTTTCCTGCGATTTTATCCATTTCGTCGATAAAGATGATGCCTTCGTTTTCCGCTCTGCGGATAGCCTCGGCATTTACGTTATCCTGGTCTATGAGCCTGTCAGCCTCCGCCTCCATAAGCGCAGCGTAAGCTCTTGCTACGGTAACCTTTTTCATCTTCTTGCGTTTTGGCAGAAGTCCGCCCATGATGTCGCCGATATTGATTTCGACGCCTCCCGGCATAAGCTGCTGAGGCTTGTTGCTTTCGGGCAGTTCAATCTCAATAACAAGGTCGTTAAGTTCGCCGTTTTCGAGTTCTTTTTTAACGATATCCTTGAGTTCGTCGTCCGACTTATCGGGATGCGCGCTCTTTCTGAGCGGGAAAACCGCCTTGAGCAGCACGGCGTAAACGTTGGTTTTCGCCTTTATTTCAACGTCTTTCATCATCTCGTCGCGCACAAGACGTACAGATACTTCGACAAGGTCGCGGACCATCGATTCGACGTCCCTTCCGACATAACCGACCTCGGTATACTTTGTAGCCTCGACCTTGACGAAGGGAGCTTTCACGAGTTTAGCGAGTCTTCTTGCAATTTCGGTTTTACCCACGCCGGTAGGTCCCTGCATTATAATGTTTTTAGGAGTTATTTCCTCGCTGACTTCAGGGGGCAGCTGACTGCGGCGGTAACGGTTTCTGAGCGCGACCGCAACTGCCTTTTTGGCGTTCTGCTGACCTATAATGTACCTGTCAAGTTCTTTAACGATTTGTTTAGGGGTAAGCTTGTCCATATCACACCTCCTCTACGGTGATGTTGTCGTTTGTGAAAACGCACAGTTCGCTTGCGATTTTGAGAGCTTTGTAAGCGATTTCCTTGGCAGGCAAATCCGTTTCCTTGAGCAAAGCGCGCGCCGCCGCCAGAGCGTAATTTCCGCCAGAACCTATTGCGCAGGCGTCGCCGTCGGGGTCGATAACGTCGCCGCTGCCCGAAACGATATAAAGTTCGTCTTTGTCAGCCACAATCATCATCGCCTCAAGTTTTCTGGGCAGCTTGTCGTTACGCCAAAGTTCTGCGAGTTCGACCGCGCTCCTCATCAGATTTCCGGAATATTTCTGCAACATTTTTTCAAATTTTTCACTGAGCGTAAAAGCGTCGGATACCGAACCGGCAAATCCTATCACGACCTTATCCTCATAAATTCTCTTCACCTTTTTAGCCGTTCCTTTGAGGATAACGCTTTCGCCCATAGTTACCTGTCCGTCGCCGGCAATTGCGATTTTACCGTTTTTGCGTACGGCGCAGATAGTGGTTCCTCTGAGTTCTGTACTCATATAATGCCTCCTTTCAGATATTGCGGTTTTCCAAAAACCGTTTCATGTCCTGCTCGCCGCGTTTAAAATACGCGACTTTGCGTAATTTCTTATCTCTGATTTTTTCTCCCGTCGGCGGCAGCAGTCCGAAATTCGCGTTCATCGGCTGATAGTTTTCAGACGGAGTACTGACGTGTCTTTGCAGCTGTCCGCATATAGTTGTAGGCGGGAATATTATTTCTTGCTCGTCCTTTTCAGCGGCGTACAGATTGAGTGCCGCGGCAAGTCCGCTCGCAATGCTTTCAACATATCCTTCAACGCCCGTCATCTGTCCCGCAAAGGCTATTTTCTTGTCTGCCTTGAGCAGAAATCCCGCGGTAAGCAATTCGGGCGCGTTTATAAAAGTATTTCTGTGCATAACCCCGTATCTGAGAAATTCCGCGTTTTTCAGCGCGGGTATCATACTAAGCACTCGTTTCTGTTCACCGAAGGTGAGGTTTGTCTGAAATCCCACCAGGTTGAACATCGTACCCTGCGCGTTTTCCTTTCTGAGCTGAACGACCGCATACGGTCTTGTTCCGTCCGGGTTTTTTATTCCTACGGGACGCATAGGTCCGTATCTCAGCGTATCTGCGCCTCTTTTTGCCATGACTTCGACGGGCATGCACGCCTCGAATATCTCCCTCTTGTCAAAGTCGTGCAATAGTGCGGTTTTCGCGTTTACCAGCTCTGTTACGAAAGAGTCGTATTCCTCTTTTGTCAGCGGACAGTTCAGATAATCGGTGGGGTCGCCTTTGCCGTATCTGCTTGCGAAAAACGCTTTTTCGTAATCTATGCTCTCTGCGTCCACAATAGGTGCTACCGCGTCGTAAAAGCCCAGATAGTCCGCTCCCACTTTATCTGCAATCGCCTTGACAAAAGCGTCTGAGGTGAGAGGTCCGCTTGCAATAACCACGGGATTTTCAAAGTCGAAAGAAGTGATTTCTTTTCTCTCCAGCCTGAAGTTTTCAAACGACGAAAGACACTTCTCTACTTTGCCAGAAAACAACTCTCTGTCAACCGCCAAAGCTCCGCCTGCCGGGACGCGGCTTTCTCTTGCGCACCTGAGCGACATACAGTCGAGGAGGTCGAGTTCCGCCTTGAGTTGTCCGCTCGCGGTATCTTCCGCCTCGCTTTTAAGGCTGTTGCTGCATACAAGTTCCGCAAGGTTGTCCGTCTTATGGCAGGGAGTGCCGCTCACTCCCCTCATCTCGTACATCACGACTTCGACGCCGCGTTTGAGCAGCTGATATGCCGCCTCGCACCCGGCGAGTCCGCCTCCAACGACGTCAATTCTCATCCGCGCCGTCCTTGGGAGGTTCGCACGCTATGACCTCCGTATGCTTGCACTCTTTGTTTGCGCAGACGTATTTGACGTTACCCGCCTTGTCCTTGAACATCTTCATATAGCTGCCGCAATCGGGGCAGAAGACGGGAGCAGGAATATCCCATGAATAGAAATCGCACTTGGGATAATTGCCGCAGGCAAAATACGCCTTTCCTTTTTTGGATATTCTCTTGAACACGTCGCCTCCGCATTTGGGGCATTTCGCAACGGATTCTCCTATCGGTTTTATATTCTTGCACTTAGGATAATTGGGGCAAGCGAGGAATTTGCCGTATCTGCCTTCTTTTACGACCATCTTCGCTCCGCATTTTTCGCAGATTACGTCGCTGACCTCTTCTTTCGGTTTGACCTTGCTTGAGTTGTCGCCGCGCGCTTTGAGAACTCTCTCGTGGAAACCGGGATAAAAATCCGCGATTACAGATTGCCATGCGGTCGTTCCGTCCTCTATCTTATCCAGGTCGCTTTCCATGTTGGAAGTAAACTTCACGTCCATGATATACGGGAAGTATTTGCAAAGGCAGTCGCACGCAAGCTCGCCGAGTTCGGTGGGCAGTATATATTTGCCGTCCTTGTCGGTATACTTTCTCTTAGCGAGAACGGTAATAGTCGCCGCATAAGTACTCGGTCTTCCTATGCCGTTTTCTTCCATTGCCTTGACCAGCGTTGAATCGGTAAATCTGAGCGGAGGCTTGGTAAATTTCTGCTCGCTCTGCATTTCTTTGAGCGTAAGGGATTGTCCCTCTCTGAAATCCGGCAAAGTCTTGCTGTCTTTTTCCTCTTCGTTGTCCGAAACGGGTGTATAAGCCGCCAGATAGCCTTTGAACACGAGAGTTCTGCCCTTGAGCGTATATCCGCAGGTATGCCCGTTGGGGTTGACTGAATTTATATGCACGTTGAGCGTGTCGTAAACCGCGTTCGCCATCTGACTTGCGACAAAGCGGTCGTAAATCAGCTTATACAGCTTGTATATATTGCGCGGAACTTTGTCTTTTATGGATTCCGGCGTACGTTCGAGGGATATAGGTCTTATCGCCTCGTGAGCGTCCTGCGCGCCTTTCTTGGTTTCGTACACGTTGGGACGCTTTGGGCAATAATCGTCGCCGTAATTCGACCTGATATAAGAGAGAGCCTCTCTCTGAGCGTCGTCCGATATTCTCACGCTGTCGGTACGGATATAGGTAACGAGAGCCACCTGTCCTTCGCTGCCCAGCTCAACGCCCTCGTAAAGTTGCTGAGCAAGCTGCATTACCTGAGGAGCGGTAAGAGAGAGTTTTCCCGATGCGTCCTGCTGCATCGTGGACGTCGTGAACGGGGGCTGAGGCTTTGACTGAGAATTGACTCTTTTTACTTTGTCTACTACCCACTCGCCTTCTTTGGACGCTTTGACGATTTTGTCTGCGGCGTCTTTGTTTTTGACTTTGTATTTTTTGCCGTCCACGTCGACAAACTCGCATTTGAAGACAGCGTTTTTTCCCTGCTGGAGCAAAAACGCATAAATATTCCAGTATTCTTCCGGCTTGAAGTTGCGAATTTCGCGTTCTCTTTCCACAATCATTTTAAGCGCGACTGACTGAACTCTGCCCGCGCTCATCGCGCCTTTGACTTTACGGGAAATTACGGGAGAAAGTTCGTAACCCACAAGTCTGTCCAGCACTCTTCTCGCCTGCTGCGCGTTGACGAGATTCATATTTATCCCGTGGGGATTTTCAATCGCCGCGTTGACCGCCTTTTTGGAAATTTCGTTGAACACTATACGCACGTTGCTGTCTTTGATACCGCATACGTTTGCGAGGTGCCACGAAATCGCCTCTCCTTCACGGTCCGGGTCGGTCGCGAGATAAACTTTGTCGCACTTTGCAAGTTCAGATTTAATGCGTCTTATGGTTTCTTCCTTGGACGGCGTAATCACGTATTCCGGCTGATAATTATTGTTCACGTCTATTCCCAGACTCTTCTGCGGAAGGTCGCTTACGTGTCCGCCGGACGCGATTACTCTGTAACCCTGTCCGAGGTACTTTGTGATTGTCTTCGCCTTTGAGGGCGACTCTACTATGACAAGTTTCATTATTTCTCCTTACAGCCTGCCTGCAACCGAATAATAGTTGCCGCCGAGCTTGTTTATAAACCCGTATATTTCCATTTCGGACAAAAGCGCGGTAAGTTCGTTTACGCCAAGTCCGCTTTTTGCGAGAAGTTCGCTGAAATGCGCGCTTTCGCAATCTTCGAGCAAAGATATAATCCTTGCCTGTTCGAGAGTAAGCTGAACGGCAAGGTCATCGTTTTGTCTTCTTTGCTCTCTGCTACCCAGAATATCTTCGGGACATGTTACTGCCGCCGCCTGCAATTCTTTTATTTTGTCGTTACATCCGCGGCTTGTCTGCGAAAAGATACTGCCGGGGACGACGTATAAATCCCTGCCTTGTTCTATTGCGAGGTCTGCGGTAATCATTGAACCGCTGCCTCTGCCTGCCTCGGTAACCAGAACGCCCTTGCTCAGTCCGCTTATTATCCTGTTCCTTTCCGGGAACCTGAACGCGTGAGGAGGAGTTGCAGGCGGATACTCGCTGACTATCAGTCCTTTCTCCGCTATATCGGCATAAAGCTGAGCGTTTTCGGGCGGATAAATCACGTCTGCGCCGCATCCGAGCACTGCTATAGTCTTTCCGCCTTCTTCCAGCGCGACTCTGTGAGCCTGACTGTCAACGCCTCTCGCAAGTCCGCTGACAACGCATATCCCGGCTTTAGCGAACGCTGCGGAAAATTCTCTCGTAACGTCCTTACCGTATCTCGTTACGGCGCGCGTACCTACCACCGCTATTCTCTCTGTCTGTTCAGAAAGAAGAGATATATCTCCCTTGCAGTAAAGCACGCAGGGCGGGTCGTATATTTGTTTGAGCGACGACGGATATTTGTCTGAGCAGAGCGTGATTGCGACGATTCCTTTTTTGTTCATTTCCGCAATCGCGACGTCCGCATGCGAGTAGTCGCGGTACAGCTTTTCGGGACTTTCCGCGTTTTCAAGCGCGGCGCGCCTTTTAGCCGACGACGTTTCGTAAGAAAGCATTATAAGAGCTTTGTCGCCGTTGCCGTATTCCATAACTCAATCCGCCGCCTCCTGTTTTATTCCCAGTATTTTCTGTCAAGAGAACGGTACTGCACCGCCTCGGTAATATGGTTGACTTTTATTTCCGCGCTGCCTTCGAGGTCTGCAATCGTACGCGCGACTTTGAGAACTCTCGTACTCGCCCTCGCGGTCATATTGAGCTTTTTGAAAGCGGTTTCGAGTATCCTTTCGCAATCGGGCGACAGAGTGCAGAACTTTTTCATCTGCGCATTGGTCATCTGCGCGTTGGTATGCACGCCGCTGCCTTTATATCTTTCGCGTTGCAACGCTCTTGCCTTTTCAACTCTCGCTTTTATATCCGCGCTGCTTTCTGCGGGAGGAGAAAATCTCAGTTCTTCGTAACTTATTCCGTCCACTTCCACCTGCAAATCTATTCTGTCGAGAAGAGGTCCTGAAAGTCTGGATAC
This sequence comes from uncultured Christensenellaceae bacterium, assembly GCA_944380275.1. Classification (GTDB taxonomy): domain Bacteria; phylum Bacillota; class Clostridia; order Christensenellales; family UBA3700; genus Ornithoclostridium. The sequence goes on from CALWHB010000020.1 coordinate 24,948, forward strand.
GTATCTTCTTATTTCGGCTGCCGTACATCTGCATTGCTGCGTTTTGCTGCCGAAGTTGCCGCAAGGGCAAGGATTCATACTTGCAACAAGCATAAATTTTGCAGGATAGTCAAGCGACTGTTTTGCTCTGGATACGGTTACCGTACCGTCTTCGAGAGGCTGTCTTAAACTCTCCAGCGTCTGCCTTTGATACTCCGGCATCTCGTCCAGAAAAAGTACGCCGTTATGCGCAAGGCTGACTTCTCCCGGTTTTGCCTTCGCACCGCCGCCCATAAGCGCGGGAACGGTTACGGTGTGGTGAGGAGTACGGAAAGGTCTTGCGGTAACTATACCCTTGCCTGCGTCCAGTATACCTGCAACCGAGTGGATTTTAGTAACTTCGACCGCCTCTTCAAACGTCATGTCGGGCATAATCGTAGGCACGCATTTAGCCATCAGAGTCTTTCCTGCCCCCGGAGGACCAATCATAAGGATATTGTGTCCGCCGGCAACGGCGATTTCCATGGCTCTTCTCGCAAAAAGCTGCCCTTTTACTTCGCTGAAATCCACGTTATATCTGTTTTCTGCCTGCTGCGCGCTGAAAGTAGTCGCAGGGACGGGTTTGCAGTCGCTTTCTCCTGAAAGAAATTTCGTTACTTCCGTCAGAGAAGAAAACGCGTAAACCTCTATTCCCGAAATATACGACGCCTCTTTCGCATTGCTTTCAGGCACGATAAACCTCGTATAACCGTTTTGCATTGCAGAAAGCAATATAGGCATAAGCCCTTTTATGTGTCTCAGCGAACCGTCAAGAGAAAGCTCTCCGACGATAACGTAAGGCTTATAAGAGTGTGCGGGGAGCTGCTCTGTCGCCGCCAGTATCCCGACTGCTATCGGCAGGTCGTAAATACTGCCTTCTTTTTTACTGTCTGCCGGTGCGAGGTTTACGGTTATCTTCTTTATAGGATAATCGAGGAGCGAGTTTTTAATCGCCGCTCTGACCCTTTCTCTCGACTCTTTTACAGCCGTATCCGCAAGACCGACGACTTCGTAAGCGGGCAATCCCGCATTTACGTCGACCTCTACCGAAACGCCGAAACCTTCGAGTCCGTTCAAAGCGTAACTGTTGACCTTTGCCAGCATAACTCCCCCCGCATGCTTTTACTTGTTTTTAGAACCGCGCTTACCTTTTGAAAGCCTCTCTCTGAGAGAACGCAGGGTGAACGTGTCCTTAATCTCGTCGCGCAGTCTGCCTTCTATCGGATTAGCCTCGTATATATTGCCGTAGAAACAGATATCGACAACGACATATGCAAGCCAGAACGCGAGAGCGACCGTAACGATGCTGAATATTATCATAACGGGACTCTTTGCGTAGAACGCGAGATACCCGGCCTCTGTATAATCGCCCAGATATCCGCTCCTTGAAATAAGCTCCGCTATATTCAGGAAAGACAGCGCGCTGAGTCCGCCGAAAACGGCAAACAGTCTTCTGTCGGGATATACGGCAAGGTATACGATAAGAAGTACGAGAGCTATCGGCATTGTTACGACTGTAGCCTGCGCTCCGAGAGCGGAATAGAGAGCAAAAGTCGCCGCCATAGTCAGAACAAGACCTGAGCGGTCGTTATCTCTGTAATACGCCACAGCGGATACGGCACCCATACCCACGACGAACAGCCAGTTGCATACTTCGAGCAACGTGTTGCGCGAGGTAGAATTTGCCGCGCCGAAAATTCCGTAAAGGTTGAACGTATCGGTATTGAGCAGCGCACTCGTCTTGAAGAACGCATAAATCTGTTTAAAGCAATAGAATACGTTGCCCTGCTTTATATTGGAGAGGCACATAGGTATCGTTACTACATAGTAGAGGATAAATCCTCCGACCATTGTAAGAACTATAGTGAGTATATTCTTTTTAGCCTCAGCCGTTGCCTCGTTCTGCTCTTCTTTTGAAGTTACTTTTATCGCCTTGATAACCGTAACGACTTCAAACGCGAGAATCGCAGGTAAAGCAAGCAATGCGTAGTAGCTGAAGAACAGCGAGAACACATAGAATATGCCGCACGCGATATAGTTTTTATCCAGCAGCGATATGACTGTGAGAACGAGGAAGAGAATCGCAATCGTTTCATAACTGCCGTACATCGCGCCGAAAGTGAAGAACAGCGGCAAAATCGCATAAATCCAGCCGAACACGACCGCCTGTTTTTCGTCTTTTCTTTCGCTGAACGCAAAGGACGCAATCGTATAGCAGATTATGAGGTCGACAATTACTGTGGGTATTCTCATAAGCATGGATATACCCATAGAGCCGCTTTCGACGCCCATAAGTCTTGCAATCTTGCCCAATGCCCACAGCAGATACACCGTACCTGCAGGATAATTAGCCGTCGAAGTGCTTGTAAACGCGGTAGAAATTCCGCTATCGGCATAGCTGAGAGCCGCGGTAGCGAGTTTGTCCACCTCGCTGCCCATACCGTAACAGCAAAGCAAAATGACGAATCTTATCACAAATCCCGCGACAATCGCACCTACAAACAGCATAAATCCCTTGTTGCTCATCTGAGGCGCGCCGTCGGGGTCGAGTCCGTTTTCGGGCTTGGTGAATTTTCTGATAAGCATATAAGCCGCATAGACAAGCGCGACGGTAAGAATAGTTCCCAGTACGACAAAAGTCGTGGAACCGCCGTTGGACAGTGTGTAATCCGCACTCGTTCTCAGCACTCCCACCTCGCCGTCGTAATCCGAAGGTACCGAATCGACGGGAGTCAGCGACACGTTGTCGAAAGAAACCGTACCGTAAGAAGTAGCCTTTGCGTTGCCCAGACCGACGGTAAGAGTCAAATCTCCGCTTACCGTGCTGCGGAAATAGACCTCATAAGTCTGGTATCCTTCGCTCACGCTCTTTACGCTTATGCCGCTGTAGTTGAGGTCTTCTGCAAAACCGACATAAAATCCGGCGGTGCTTGAAGTCTGTATAGAGCTGACGTTTGCGTAAACGCTGAGGCGGTAAATCCTGTTCTTTTCCAGCTTGACCGTCTGGAACAGATAATCGTAAGTCGCAGCGGAACTTCCCTTTTCTATATACGCATAACGCGTACCGAGGTTGGGGTCGTATTCCTCTGTCTGCGGGTCGTTGTCCGATTTGAACGCAATCGAGCTGCCTGTAGACTTTGTCCAGCCCACAACGGTATTACCCGAAAGGTTTTCAAACGAACCGTTTGAAACCACTTCGCTGAAATCTGCGGTATTGCTGCACGCGACGAAGAACACCGCGACAACCGCAATAAGCAAAGCGACAATCAAAATTTTTCTTTTCATGTTTCCTCTCCCGAATATGGATAGTCAAGTATAATAATAAAGGATAATCTCCCTTTTGACAAGTATTATTAAAATTTTTTATAAATTTTATTATATATATAAGAGCAGACGCTCTTTTCGTTTATCGTTTCAGACATAAAACAGCCTTTTTCATGACATAAACCCTTTAAGAACGCATCTTTGCCGATGCAATTCTCTTTAAAATTTTCAGCAAATTATTTTTCGCACAAGCATTTGTCATGCCTCGTCAAAGCGTGTTTTATTTTAACGGCAGATTTTACCCGTTTTCCACTCTCACGTTTCAGGATTGACTTTTTGCCGCTGTCTTATGCCCTTTTAAAAGACAAACCGTTCACGCAAGACTGAAAAGCTGATTTTAAATAAAATATATTCATTTTTTTGCGATACTTTTTTGGGTCGCCGAGCGGCTTTCGGGTCGACGAGCGGCACTTTTTAAAACTTTTGCAAAAAACCTACGCAAACGCTTTTTAATCATATGCCTCTGTACCACGACTTTCAAAGCGCGAAAATCTCTGACTCAGCGCAAAATCTCAATTCGCGCGATTATTTCTCAGTAGTGAAACCTCAATCCGCACGCAAAAATCTCAATTCGCACGTCGTTTCCACGGGCAAAAAAAATCCACTCTGCTTGCACAGAGTGGAAATATTTCTTTTGAAAAAAATTACTTGATAACCTCTTTGAGTCTTGCAGCCTTGCCGACGCGGTCGCGCAGATAGTAAAGCTTTGCTCTTCTGACTTTACCGTGGCGAACGATGTCGATATGGTCGATTTTGGGAGAATGAAGGGGGAAAGTTCTCTCAACGCCTACGCCGAAAGAAAGACGTCTTACCGTAAAGGTTTCTCTGACGCTGCCGTTCTTGAACGCGATGATTATGCCTTCAAATGCCTGCAATCTTTCTCTGTTGCCTTCTACGACCTTAACCCAGACCTTTACGGTATCACCGATGCTGAGCTGAGGAAGATTGGTTTTCATTGCCTCTTTTTCAATTATGTCTACGATATTCATTTGACTTTACCTCCATAACCAAGCGTTCACGTCTTGAAGGGATTTTTTGTGCGGAGGAACGCCCGAAGTCTTTTTGCTTAAATAGTTTATCATTAAAACCTGTCTTTGGCAAGCGTTTTTTATAGGTTTTGCCAAAATTTTCGCACGCACATAATACCTCTCCGGTTTTTTACGTAAAAACACGTGTTTTTACGGTTTTTGCTATGCCCGGCGCATTATTTTATACTCTGCCCGACGCGTCGAAAGCCGCCTTTATGTGTCTTGTTTCTCCTCTCAGAACGCTTATCACGTCAAATCTGCAACCTTTTTTGCACTCACGCGCGTGTGCGCTCATCCAATAGCGCGCGGTCAATATAATCCTGCGCCTTTTCTCAAAGCCGACGCTTTCTTCAGGTACGCCGTACTCAGTCGAACTTCTCGCCTTGACTTCCACAAAGACGACCACTCCGTCGTCGTCTGCAATCACGTCTATTTCTCCCGTCGGGCATCTGTAATTGCGTTCGACTATGCGGTATCCTATGCTCTCAAGATATTTGCAGGCAGCGTTTTCGCCCTCTGTTGCCGTCTTTCTGTTATTCATTTTCTCATTGTTTATCAGACACGAAATTGCCTATAAAACTGCGTCTGTGAATAGGAGTCGCGCCGTACTCTCTGAGCGCGGCGATGTGTTTTGCCGTACCGTACCCTTTATTTGACGCAAAGTCGTACTGAGGATACTTCTCTGCATATTCCTTCATCAGCCTGTCGCGGTAAACTTTTGCCACAATCGACGCCGCGGCGATATTATAACTCTTTGCGTCGCCTTTGATTATTGCGACTTCGGGCAATGGCAAATCCAGTTTTACAGCGTCCACAAATGCTATATCCGCCTTGTCTTTTATCTCCTCAACCGCCTGTTTCATAGCCTTTTTCGTCGCGTTGAGTATGTTTATCGCGTCTATTTCTTCAGGCTCCACACGCACGACGGCAACCGCTTTCGCTGCCGCGAGTATCTTGTCGTAAAGTGCCTCTCTCCTCTTTTCAGAAAGTTTTTTGCTGTCGTCTATACCGTCAATCAGTTTGTCTTCTTCAAGCGGCATTACGAGCGCGCATACCACGACAGGACCGGCAAGCGGACCTCTGCCCACCTCGTCCATACCGCATATCGTTTTATATCCTTTTTGAGTATACTCGTTTTCGTATTCCAGCATTTCAACGGCTTTTTTCATAATTCCTCCGGTAAATCCAGCGTGATTTTTCCAAATTTCTGCTTGCGGAAATCGTCCACGACAGC
>CALWHB010000021.1 GCA_944380275.1 uncultured Christensenellaceae bacterium
TTCCCGCTGCCGCGGCATGCCTCGCTGCGCGGATAAAAGAGTATCTCGCTTTTTCCTCCCGTAACGTACCATGTGGGGGTATGCCCGAAGAACACGCACTTTCCGCCATAAGGCAATACGTCGGGTTCTTTAAAAGTCCTGTCATAGACAAGCTGATTTTCAGTTGCCGATTCCGGCAAGGTCAATCTGCCGTTTTTCAGCGGAAGTCCGGCATGGACTCCTATGAACTTTTCGGTTTCGATATAATAAGGCATAGAGTCCAGAGCGTCTACTGTTTCCCAGTCAAGCAGATATCCGTCCTGAAAATAATCCTTGAGTTTTTGCAGAACGAGGTCGTAATCCTCAGTTTGTCGCATCAGATTGTGATAATAGTTGAGAAAGACGTGTTCGTGATTGCCGACAATCGCCTGTACGTTGGGAAGAGAGAAAAGCAATCTGGCAAGGCGTATGCTGTCCGGTCCTTTTTCTACAATATCACCCATTACGAAAAGCGTATCTGCATCCGAAAATCTTATCTTGTCCATAAGACGACAGAACAAATCGTAATTCCCGTGTATATCAGCTATGCAATAATCCATACATCTTAAAACGACCTTTTTTGAGTTTTAATCACAATGCGTTTGCCGACGCGACGACATATTCTGTTATCTGCAGATTTTTCTGAGTTCTTTAATCGGTCCGGCAAAGCTGCCGCGCACACCGGTAAGCGGCGCGTTTTCGTCCTTGAGAAACCTGTTGAACGTCGCGGCTTTTCTGATATTGCCGCCCTGGAATTTCGACACAAGGTCAATAAACGCCTCTCTGAATTCAGGGTTGCGGGCAAATACGCAGTTGTCTGCATTTACGACTACGTCGCCGCCGTCATAGACAAAAGTTACCGCGTTGCCGTCTACCGCCGCGCCTTTTGCGTCTGTGCTTATATCCGCTTTCAGCACGTCTTTGAATATAAACGTGATTTCTCTGCCCTCAGGCAGCACGCTCTTGTCACCAGAAGTCGACAACGTGAGAGTGAGTTTGTTCCCGTCCTGTCTGACAGCGGTTTTAATCTTGCAGAATACGCCTTTCTCATAATCCAGACTGTCGCCGTCGTCCTCATAGGTTTCAAACTCTCCGTCGCCCGAATAAACCCAGTATTCAAGCGGTTTGCTCAAGGATATATCGTTGTCGTACGCGTCCCTGTACAGCGGAATAATACTTCCCTTTCTCGCAAAGACGGGCATTTCGCCGAGGTCGCGGAAAATCTCGTATTGCCCTGCCTCGTAAATCCTCCCCGTAAATATGTCGGTATACCGCTCTCCTTCGGGAACCCACAGACTTGTCCCGGCAAGGCGCGTGTGCGGGTCTGACTTGCGTGTAACGGGCGCAACGACCAGCTGAGTACCGAAAGAATACTGATTTTTTGCCTTATATGCCTCTTTACAATCATAAGAGTAGTACATCGGTTCACAAAGCGCGCGACCGTCCTTATGCGTCATATAATTTATTGAATAAAGATAGGGTATCATCCTGTGTCTGAATCTGAGATAGTTTACCGCAATCTTTTCTGCCTCTTTGCATACTTTCCACGGTTCTTTGCCCATAAACTCGTTACTTGTGGAGTGCAGACGGTTTATAGGACTGAAAACGCCGAACTGCAGCCATCTGACATACAGCTCGTCGTCCTTATATCCCATGTGATGTCCTCCAATGTCATGGCTCCACCACGAATATCCGACGTTGGTCGCAGACGCTGTCATATAGGGCTGAAAATCAAGCGTTTCCCAGGTCATCGCGCTGTCGCCGCTGAATCCTATCGGGTATCTGTGGCTGCCCACTCCCGCATATCTTGAAAGTATGAGCGCACGTTTGCCTTCATCGCGCATGTCAAGCGTATGATAATGATTGAGCGCCCACAGCGGGTCTAAGCCCTTTACGTCGCTGTGTTTGCCCTGTTGCCAGTCTATCCACCAGAAACGCACCCCTTCTCTCTGATACGGTCTGTGCAGCACGTCAAAATACGCCCTCAGATAGTTTTCGTCAGCAAGAGAAAAACAGACCGGCTGTTTAGAAGACGGGTCGACTTTGCAGATTTTGCAGACTTCTTCATATTGATTCTCAAAAAATCTTACACCCTGTGCAGGATGAAGGTTGAGCGTAACCTTAAAACCTTGCGCATTGAGCTTGTCAAGCAAAGCGCGGTAATCGGGGAACAAGTCTGTATTCCAGCTATAACCCGTCCACCCGGGCATAGACGCGTAAACCACTCTGTCTATCAGATTATCCGTGGGCTTTGCAAGAGCGTCTTTCCCAAATCTCTCAACGACGTCCACCCAGTGCCAGTCCATATCTATCGTTGCGACTGTAACCGGGATTTTCCTGTCTGTAAATTTCTGCATCAGACTGAGATACTCATCCTGAGTATAAGCTTTGTATCTGCTCCACCAGTTGCCCAGCGCAAATCTGGGCAAAAGAGGAGTAAAACCGGTAAGATTGTACAAATCTTTTATCGCGCCGCGGTAATCGTTGCCGTAAGCAAAAAAGTATCTGTCGCGACATCTTCCTCTCTCTATAATCTTGTCATCTTTGAGAATAAGGGACGAAGAATCGTCAAATACCGCTACCCCCTTTCTCGAAACGACGCTTTTGCCCAGCCTTACCTTGCCGTTTGTCATGTCGAGAGTTCTTCTCGTACCGGGCAGTACGCCGCGAGAGAAATTGCTCACTTTCATGCCGTCGGCAAACACGACTTTTACCACCGTCTTGCGCAGTTTTGAATAATGAAATTCTACTTCTTCGGTTTTTATCACAAGCCTTGACCCTTGTGCGCTTGCCGTAAACGGCGGCTTGTCCCAGTTGCGGTTCCATACGCACTGAGTCGCCTCGTCGCAGAATTCTCCCGTTTCAACTCTAATCAGTCTTCCCGTAAGCACGGATATTCTGACGCCCTCAAATTCTATAACGCAAGCCGGATTGCTTGCAGAACACGTCTTCACGCAAAATCTTTTCATAAACCACCTTATCCTTTATCTGCTGCGTTGCACGCCTCAATTATTAATATATAATTGTATTTTGTGTCTGACAAGACTTTTGCGGAAAAAGGTTGATAATTTTCAAATACGCGCATTATACAAAGCTTGAAACGTTCTAAAGCTTTACCTTCCTGACGGTATTGACAACCCTGTGTTTTCATAGTAATTTATAAGCAAGGAGATTTTATGGCACTTATAACTATGAAATGCAAATCGTGCGGCGCGTCGCTGTCGGTAACAGACGGATACTGCGTATGCCCTTACTGCGGTTCGGTATATTTCCGACTCGTGGAAAACGTATGCGTCCCGGACGCGGAAACAATCTCTCTTGCCGAATTTGAAAACAAAGTTATTTGCAGCAGCAAGAAATATTACCTGAACTGTAAAAAAGGCGTTGTTTCCGACGCGGATGCGGACCTTACAAACAGCAAAATAACCGCCGCGGAAAAAGCTCTCGACGATTTCAAATTATATAAAATTGCGGATATCCTCAAAGACGTGCCGGCAGACAATTTCGCCGCGGCGAGAATAAGACTTCTCTGCGCTGCAGGAGTCAGAAACGAAAACGAACTGTGCCTTTATTGCGGAGACCTGAAAAAGCTCGGAGAATACGACGCTTTCCTCTCTGTTTGCGACGATTACGCGAAAGCGGTATATAAAGATATAGAAGAAAAATGTATAGAAAACGCAAAGACGGCAAACAAGATTAAAAAGGGATACGAATATCTCAGAATAGGAGAAACAGAAAGCGGCTTGAGATACGCAAAAGAACTCATCTCGTTTTATCCTTACAATGCGAGAGCATGGGAACTTCTTATCGTCGCAAAATGTGCTGCGGACAAAGACTACGACCCGTCCTGCGACCTTGAAAAATTAAAAGCGTGTCCTGATTTTCCCCTTATTGCCGGTATCGGGCAAAGCGACGTTTACGGCACGCCAATAGACTTATCCCCGACAATCAGAGAACGTTGCAGAACAATAAAAAGCGCAAGACGCTTAAAAGCGACGTTTTTTTACAAATATCTGCTAAAGCCTCTGCTCGTCCTCATCGCCGTAGGCACATTGATAGGGATATGGAAACTGATAGAACTGCTCGTTTCTTAATATCTTTATTTTCAGATTTTCAAGTCGTATTTTGAAAAAATAAAAACGCATCTCTCATTTTGTGCCTAAAGTAATTTTTAAGCGCGTACCCTGTCGCCAAACAATGCCAAACAATTGAAAAAGTCATGCTGCTCTTCAAGCAGGAAGGTTACTTTGGCGAAAGATTTGCAAGCGTGTAACAAGACTGGGTGCAGACAACGTCAAAAAGATGCTCGAAGGCGACGAACCTCTGCCCTCATAAAGCCGAAGACGGCGACAAAGAGGTCTATTATTTCACTAAAAAAGACTGAATTTTAGCGCAATGCAGCTTGCCGATGTAACCTCTCGGCTATCTGTTTTTCTTTCCTCACGATAATATTACGTTTTGTTCACATTTTTCCTCTTGCGAACATTTATTCGCAATGATATAATTGTGTTACGCTTTAAGGAGGGGAATATGACGGATTTTTCGCATAAGCTTTTAAAACCGCTCAACGACGAACAAAAAGATGCCGTTACGTCTACCGAAGGCTACGTGCGCGTCGTCGCGGGCGCAGGCAGCGGCAAAACGAGAGTTCTCACGACTCGCTACGTCTATATTTCCAAAGTATTGGGCGTCGCCCCCTCTCACATACTTTCGGTAACATTTACCAACAAAGCTGCACGGGAGATGAAAAAACGCATACAGCGTTATATGCCCGACGAGGACGGCGGCTGGATTCTCACCTTTCACGGCGCGTGCAACAAGATTCTCAAAGAAGAAATTCACCGTCTTCACTACCCGTCAAACTTCCTGATAATGGACGAAGACGACCAGAAATCCCTGCTCAAAAAGATTTACGAAGAAAACGGACTTACCCTCAAAGACCACAATTATAAAAGCTGCCTGGACGCGATAGGTGCATACAAAGGCAAGCACGATTACGTGCCTTATTTCAGCGACCCCAAAGGCGAAACCGTCGCACCGGGGCTGTCGAGAGCGGACGAAAAAGGTTCTTTTGACTTTATCATAAAGAAATATCTCGAACTTCAGCGTAAAAACTATTACCTTGACTTTGACGACCTCGTCTTCTTCACTCTTCAGATTTTCTATCAGTTCGACGACGCAAGAGAGAGATGGCAAAGACAGTTTGAGTACATCCAGGTCGACGAATTTCAGGACGTTTCCAAACCCGAATATACGCTGGTGGAAATACTGTCGCTGATAAACAAGAATATGTTTGTCGTCGGCGACCCCGACCAGACCATATATACGTGGAGAGGCGCGGACATAAGGCTCTTCCTGGATATGGACAAGGCGTTCAACGACGTCAAAACCGTAGTGCTTTCAAAGAATTACCGCTCTACTCCTCAGATTCTCGATGTGGGCAACTCTCTTATAAAGCACAATACCGAAAGAATAAAAAAAGAACTCGTCGCCGTGCGCAACGACGGAGTGAAGACCAGATATTTTCACGCAAGGACGCGGCAGGAAGAGTGCGAATTTATCGCGGGAACGATACAGAACCTGCAACGCGAAGGTACGCGCCTCTGCGACATAGCCGTACTTTTCAGGAGCAACTATATGTCGCGCCCGATAGAAGACGCCTTCCTCAAATACGGCATACCTTATGTGATTTACAGCGGCGTGGAGTTTTATCAGAGAAAGGAGATAAAGGACGCGATAGCTTATCTGCGTATGCTTGAATTTGCCGACGACCTCTCGTTTGAGCGCATAATCAACACTCCCGCACGCGGCATAGGCAAAAAAAGACTTGCCGCAATTGCCGCGCTCTCGCAGAGCGAGGGAATCACTCTTTACGATGCCCTGAAAAGGCTATCTGACACCGCGCTCTTTGAAAATACGGGAGCGAAAAAACTCGTTGCCGCAATAGAAGAAGGCACTGTGCGGGCAAAGCAGACTTCTGCCGACATATCAGACCTTCTCGATTTTATGCTTAAAAAAAGCGGATACGAAGAATATCTGATGCTGTGCGGCGACCAGAACAGACTTGACAACGTTACCGAACTCAAAGCCGCGATAAAAGACTTCGTCGAAGACGCAGGCGAGGCGGTAAACCTTGAAGAATACCTTTCTGCCGTCGCGCTTATATCCAACGTCGACTCTGCCGACAAAGAGGACAGCGTAAAGCTCATGACCGTGCATACAGCAAAGGGACTTGAATTTCCCTGCGTGTTCGTATGCTCTCTCAACGAAGGGCTGTTCCCCTCTCAGAAGATAGAAAACAAAAAGCAGATGGAAGAAGAAAGACGCGTCGCATACGTCGCGTTCACAAGAGCGAAAGATATGCTCTTTCTCTCCGACTCGGACGGGTTCGATATTCAGACGAGAGGCAGACTCATGCCGTCGCGCTTTATTTTCAACATCGAAGAATCGCTGATTGAAAGGCAGGGCGTAATGACGGACGACTATATCGAAATGGCAAAAGAATACATCAGAGCGAGCGAGTACGCGTTGTCGCACGCGTCAATCCCCGTGCTGCGCTCATATCTGAGCGGCGACAGAGTCAGACACCCGGTGTTCGGCGACGGCACGGTAACGGGCAGACAGAGCGGCTGTTACGTGGTTAAATTCGACAACGGCAACGTACGCACGATAGCAGCGGACAGCGACGTGCTTAAACCTGTTTAACCTACACGGGCAGGATTTTTTACAAATAAAAGTTCATCTGAACAGTATAAAAGGCGCGGCGACCCTACAATGCAGAATTTACGACCTCAGATAAATTCTGGGATTGCTAAAATATACCTGAATAAAAACTTTTCTCCTCGATTATGAGCAAAACGCACAAAGCCGTGTTGAAATAAAAAAGACTTCCGTCAGAGGAGGTCTTTTTTATGTCGCTTTATATCGGCTTTTACTCAATAAATATTTCCGCATATATACCGTTGCTACTTCAAAGTCTGCCGCTTTTCCTGCCGCTTGAAATTCAGCGCACTCTGACGCGGTATCTGCGCTTTGCAATTCCTGTTTATTCCGAAAGCAGATTTATAAGACGCTTTGCCGCAATCTCGGTATCCTGAGGACTTCCGAAAGTCGAAAACCTGAAATAGCCTTCACCGCAGGAGCCGAAACCTTCACCGGGCGTACCCACAATCTGCGCTTTTTCAAGCAGAAAATCGAAAAACTCCCAGCTGGACATACCGTGCGGACACTTCATCCAGATATACGGCGCGTTCTTGCCGCCGCAGTACCATATACCCAGTTTGTCAAGAGCATCGGTAATGTATTTAGCGTTGCGCTTATATACTGCGATATTTTCTTTTATCTGCCTTTGTCCCTCGTCTGTAAATACCGCAGCCGCGCCTTTTTGCAGGATATATGAAACGCCGTTTGTCTTAGTCGTACGGTTTCTCACCCACATAGCGTTGAGGTTCATGCCCTCTCTTTCAAGTTCTTTGGGTATCACGGTATAACCGCATCTCGTGCCTGTGAATCCCGCAGTTTTAGAGAGCGAACATATTTCTATCGCACACGTTCTCGCACCCTCTATCTCGAAAATACTGTGAGGCAGCTCCTCATCTTCGATAAACGCCTCGTATGCCGCATCGAAGAGGATTACCGCTCCTTTGGCGTTGGCATAATCCACCCACTTTTTGAGTTTGTCCTTGCAAAAAACCGCGCCTGTCGGGTTATTGGGAGAACAGATATACAACAGCTGAGCGTCTATGCTTTCGTCAGGGTCAGGCAAAAATCCGTTTTCTTCCCCCGAAGAAAGATGGACTATCTTTCTCCCTGCCATCACGTTTGCGTCCACGTATGCCGGATATGCAGGTTCTATCACGAGAGCCGCGGACGACTTGTCGAAAAGGTCGAGGATGTCGCCCAGTTCATCGCTTGCACCGCTCGAAACGAAGATTTCGTCAACGCTTAAGCTTATTTCTCTCTTTGCGTAATAACCTCTTACAGCCTCTTTGAAGAAATGCGCGCCGCACTCAGGCATATAACCGTGAAAGGTCTGCTTTTGCGACTGGTCGTCTACCGCCTCGTGCAGGGCTTTTATTACCTCGTCGCAAAGAGGCAGCGATACGTCGCCTATACCCAGGCGGTACAGATATGCACCGTCGTGCTTTTCCACATACGCTCTCGTCTTTTGCGCTATCTTATAAAAAAGATAGGAATCCTTGAGGTCAGAATAATTGTGATTTAGTTTTAACATTGTATCTCTCCTTCAAAAACCGTGCGGGCAGGTCCCGTCATAACGACTTTTCTGCCTTCGCATTTTATATCAAGCACGCCGCCGTCAAGCTGCACTTTCACGTCTGCGCCGTCCTCGCAAATTCCTTTTTTAACCGCCGCTGCGACGCTTGCACAGGTCCCTGTGCCGCAAGCCATCGTTATGCCGCTGCCTCTCTCCCATACGCGCATACGCAGTTTATTCTTGCCCGTTACGCTTACAAATTCCACATTGACGCCGCCGGGGAAACGCTTATGCTTTTCAATAAGCGGTCCCACGCTGTCGACGGGAGCTTTTTCTGCATCGTCGACGAATATTACCGCATGCGGATTGCCTACGTCCACAGGTATGAATCTGACGCCTCCGGCGACGTCCAGGTATTCTTCTTCTCCAACATTGACTTCGCCCATATCGACTGCGACGCCGTCAACCTTTCCGTCTTTGACGAAAAGCCTGAGATATTTTATGCCTGAAAGCGTTTCTATGGCAAGCTCTGTCTTTTTGGTGTACCCCTTATCGTAAACGTATTTGCCTACGCAACGCACGCCGTTGCCGCACATCTTTGCCTCACTGCCGTCGGCATTGAATATGCGCATTTTAAAATCGGCAACGTCCGAAAGGCTGATTAGAACGAGTCCGTCGCCGCCTATGCCGAAATGTCGGTCTGACAGTTTTACACTCAGCTCTTCAGGGGTTGCCGGTGCGCCGTACACGTAAATATAGTCGTTGCCCAGCCCTTCCATTTTTGTAAATTTCATATACTCTCCTTATTTTGCGTCTATGGTGGATACGCTCAGAGTTATCTCGTCGAGAACGTCGAGGAGCGCTCTGACAGTATCCAGCGCGGTGAGTACGGTAACGTTGTTTTCTATCGCGCACTGTCTTATCGCAGAACCGTCAGAAATCTTGTTTTCGCTGCTCACATCGCGCGTGTTGATAACGTAAGTTACGTATCCCTGTCTTATCGAATCCAGAATATCGGTCGAACCTTCGCTTATCTTCTTCATAACGCGCGTTCTTATGCCGTGGCTCTTCAGGAATTTTGCCGTACCCTCGGTCGCCTCTATATTGAATCCCAGATTGTAGAATCTGCGTATAAGCGGCAAAGCCTCTTCTTTGTCGTCGTCCGCTATTGTCGCCAGTACCGTACCGTAATTCTGCACTTTAACTCCGGACGCCTGCAAAGCTTTATAAAGCGCACGGGTCAGCGACTTGTCGTATCCTATCGCCTCTCCGGTAGACTTCATTTCAGGCGACAGATAGGAATCCATGCCGCGGAGCTTTGAGAACGAGAACGCGGGAGCTTTTGCGTAACAACGCTTTTTCTCCTCAGGATATATGCAGTTTATGCCCTGCTGTTTAAGGCTCTTGCCGAGTATCACGAGAGTCGCGATGTCAGCCAGGTCATACCCTGTCGCCTTGGAGAGGAAAGGTACCGTACGCGAAGAACGGGGGTTTACTTCTATAATAAACACGTTGTCGTCCTTGTCGACGATAAACTGTATATTGTAAAGTCCTATTATTCCTATGCCTCTGCCCAGTTTCTGCGTATAATCGAGGATAACGTCTTTTACCTTCTGCGAGATTGAGAAAGAGGGATATACGCTTATAGAGTCGCCGGAGTGTACGCCCGTGCGTTCGACGAGTTCCATGATACCGGGCACGAAAACGTCTTTGCCGTCGCATACCGCGTCGACCTCCACTTCTTTGCCTTTGATGTATTTGTCTACAAGTACCGGTTTGTCTTCGTCTATCTCAACGGCTGTCTTGAGGTAATGGCGCAGCTGGTCTTCGCCTGCGACTATTCTCATCGCTCTGCCGCCCAGCACGAAACTGGGGCGGACGAGAACGGGATATCCTATCTCCTTTGCCGCGGCGATACCGTCCGCTATCTTCGTAACCGCTCTGCCCTTAGGCTGAGGTATGTTGAGCTCTACGAGAAGTTTTTCAAAAGCGTCGCGGTTTTCAGCTTTCTCAATCGCGTCGCGGTCTGTGCCTATAATCTTTACGCCGCGTTTACTGAGCGGTTCTGCAAGATTTATCGCCGTCTGTCCGCCCAGAGATGCTATGACGCCTATCGGCTTTTCAAGGTCTATCACGTTCATAACGTCTTCGACGCATAGCGGCTCGAAATACAGCTTATCAGACGTCGTGTAATCGGTGGAAACAGTTTCAGGGTTATTGTTTATTATTATTGCCTCGAAACCTGCTTTTTTAATCGTCTTTACCGCATGAACGGTAGAATAGTCGAATTCAACGCCCTGTCCTATACGTATAGGTCCGCTGCCGAGAACGACTACTTTCTTCTTTTCCGAAACGACAGATTCGTTTTCCTGTTCGTAAGTGGAATAGAAATACGGGATATAGCTTTCAAATTCGGACGCGCAGCTGTCTATCATTTTGTATACGGGAATAATGCCGTTTTTCTCGCGTATTTCCCTGACTTTTTCCTCACTCACACCCGCATATTTCGCGACGGATTTATCCGAAAATCCGAAACGCTTTGCCTCGCGTACGCTTTCTTTGGTCGCGCCCGTCGCGGAAAGCATTTTTTCAATTTCAACGATATGCTTTATCTTGTGCAGGAAGAAATCGTCTATCGCAGTAGCCGCATTGATTTCCTCTTCTGTCGCTCCCAGTCTGAAAAGCTGAGCTATCGCGTATATTCTGTCGTCGGTGCCTATTTTTATATAATCGATAAGCGCGGCTTTGTCCATATCGTCGAACTTTGCCATATAAACGTGGTTTACTCCCGTTTCGAGAGAACGCACCGCTTTGAGCAGACTCTCTTCAAAAGTCCTGCCCACGCTCATCACTTCGCCCGTCGCTTTCATCTGCGTACCCAGCTTGTTGTTGGCGTCCGCAAACTTGTCAAACGGGAAACGCGGCATCTTGCTTACTACATAGTCAAGCGAAGGCTCGAAAGACGCAGGGGTGTTGGCAAGCATTATTTCGTCCAGATTCATACCCACGCCTATCTTTGCCGAAACGCGCGCTATAGGATAGCCGCTTGCCTTGGACGCAAGCGCGGAAGAACGCGAAACCCTGGGATTTACCTCTATGAGGTAATATTGGAACGACTTTGGGTCGAGTGCGAACTGCACGTTGCAGCCGCCCTTTATCTCAAGTGCGCGGATAATCTTGAGCGCGCTGTCGCGCAGCATGTGATATTCTCTGTTGGTAAGCGTCTGCGACGGACACACGACTATCGAGTCGCCCGTGTGTATGCCTACCGGGTCGAGGTTTTCCATGTTACAGATTGTAATAGCGGTATCGTTTGCGTCGCGCATTACCTCGTATTCTATCTCTTTGAATCCCTTTATGCTCTTTTCTACGAGAACCTGATGCGTCGGAGAAAGCGAAAGCGCGTTTTTGATTATTTCGAGAAACTCTTCTTCGTTATCCGCAAATCCGCCGCCCGTGCCGCCCAGCGTAAACGCCGGTCTGAGAACTACCGGGTAGCCTATACGCTCAACCGCCTTAAGTCCTTCTTCGATAGAGTTGGCTATTTCTGAAGGCAGGACGGGTTCTCCCAGCGACTGACAAAGCTCTTTGAACAGTTCTCTGTCTTCAGCTCTCTCTATACTCTTACTGTTCGTACCCAGCAACTCTACGCGACACTCTTTGAGTATGCCTTTCTTTTCAAGTTGCATCGCAAGGTTGAGTCCCGTCTGTCCGCCTATGCCGGGGATTATCGCGTCAGGACGCTCGTAACGTATTATCTTTGCGATATATTCGAGAGTAAGCGGCTCCATATAGACTTTGTCCGCAATCGAAGTATCCGTCATAATGGTAGCGGGGTTGGAGTTGCACAGCACGACCTCGTATCCCTCTTCTTTGAGCGCGAGGCAAGCCTGCGTACCTGCATAGTCAAATTCCGCCGCCTGACCGATAACGATAGGACCTGAACCTATCACGAGGATTTTCTTTATATCTGTTCTCTTAGGCATGGTGCTTACCCTCCTGCATAATCTTTATGAACTTGTCGAAAAGATAGGAACTGTCCTGCGGTCCGGGGCAGCTTTCGGGGTGATACTGCACGCTGAACACGCCGTCCTCCTCACACTCCAGCCCTTCTACCGTATCGTCGAGTATGTTGATATGAGTTATTCTGAGCGGCGTGTCCTTAAGGCTCTCCTTGTCCACCGCATAAGAGTGATTCTGCGACGTAATCTCAATCTTTCCGTCCACAAGCCTGCGTACGGGATGGTTGCCGCCGCGATGTCCGAACTTGAGTTTGTACGTCTTGGCACCGTAAGAAAGCGCGATGAGCTGATGTCCGAGGCAAATACCGAATATCGGATATTTGCCGCGCAGCTTTTTGATGAGTTCCACAACGCAGCCTACGTCCGTGGGGTCGCCGGGTCCGTTGGAGAAGAACACGCCGTCCGGCGCAAGCACGTCAATCTGTTCTGCAGTGGTGTCGTAAGGCACTACCGTTACGTTACAACCGCGTTTTACGAGAGATTTTATTATATTGTGTTTGATTCCGCAGTCGACCGCAACGACGTCATAGTCCGCGCCCTTACACTTTTGTTTCCACGGTTTTTTGCAGCTTACCTTGCTTACCGCGTCTGTGGGGACGGACGTTTTCGCAAGAATCTCAAGAGCCTTTTCCTTGGGCGTGTCCGCAGCGGTGATAAGCACTTTGCGGCTGCCGAAATCTCTTATGGAACGCGTCAGCTTTCTCGTATCCACGCCAGAAATACCCGTGATTTTATATTTTTTCATCACGTCTTCAAGAGTGGACGTGCATCCGAAGTTGGACGGACGGTCGTTGTATTCTCTGACGATAAGTCCTCCTATCGTCGGGGTCTTGGTTTCGTAATCCCAGTCGGTCATGCCGTAATTGCCTATAAGCGGATAGGTCATAACTACCGACTGGTAAGTATACGAAGGGTCGGACACTATTTCCTGGTATCCGACCATCGAGGTATTGAAAACGATTTCGGTAACGCGCTCCGACGTGTCGCCGAAGGCGTATCCGTAATATTCGGAGCCGTCCTCAAGAACAATTTTTCTGTCAAACTCTTTCATTGGCATCTTTCTCTCCTGTGCTTATTGTCGTGCGCCGCACTGACAAACCCTTTGAATAGAGGGTGCGGCTTATTGGGTCTTGACTTGAATTCCGGATGAAACTGCACGCCGACGAAGAACGGATGCTCTTTTATCTCAACCGTTTCCACCAGTCTTCCGTCGGGAGAAGTGCCTGCCAGCACAAGCCCGCACGAAGTCAGTTTTTCTCTGAAATCGTTGTTGAATTCGTAACGGTGGCGGTGTCTTTCCGCAATTTCGTCAGCTTTGTAACACTCGAACAGTTTGGTTCCTCTGTTGACTTTGCACGGATAGCTGCCCAGTCGCAACGTGCCGCCCTTGTCTTTTTCCTCGCTCTGTCCAGGCATGAAATCGATTACTTTGTATACGCAGTCTTTGTCGAACTCGCCGGAGTTTGCGTTTTTAAGCAACGCGACGTTTCTTGCGTACTCAATCACGGCAATCTGCATACCCAGGCATATTCCTAAATACGGTACGCCGTTTTCGCGGGCATATTTAGCGGCAAGTATCATGCCTTCTATACCCCTGCCGCCGAATCCGCCTGGTACTATTATTCCGTCTACGTTAGATAATACGCTTTTATAGTTGACTTCGTCAAGCGACTCGCTGTCAATCCACTCTATATCCACAAAAGCGTTGAAACTGTATCCCGCATGCTTAAGAGCCTCTGACACCGAAAGATACGCGTCGTGAAGTTTTACGTATTTCCCTACCAGTCCTATCCTGACGGAATGCTTTCTGTCCTTTATGCTCTTTACCATATCCTCCCACTCTTTCAGGTCGGGAGCGGGAGCGTCAATGCCCAGTTCTCTCAGTACCACGGACGAAAATTTCTGTCTTTCAAGCATAAGAGGAGCCTCATACAGAACGGGTATAGTCATGTTTTCTATAACGCAATCCTGTTTGACATTGCAGAATAGAGAAATCTTTCTGAAAATATCCTCTTCGAGAGGCTCGTCGCACCTTAGCACTATGATGTCGGGATTTATGCCCATGCCCTGCAATTCTTTGACAGAGTGCTGGGTAGGCTTGGATTTGTGTTCGTCGCTGCCGCGAAGGAAAGGTACGAGGGTTACGTGGATGAAAAGGCTGTTTTCTCTGCCCACTTCAAGCGAAATCTGTCTTACCGCCTCTATGAACGGCTGAGATTCTATATCTCCTATCGTGCCGCCTATTTCAGTTATGACTACGTCCGCGCCCGTCTTTTTTCCTACTCTGTAAACAAAGTCCTTTATTTCGTTGGTAATATGAGGTATGACTTGTACGGTAGACCCCAGATACTCGCCTCTGCGCTCCTTGTTAAGCACGCGCCAGTAAACCTTGCCGGTCGTCAGGTTGGAATATTTGTTGAGGTCCTCGTCGATGAATCTTTCGTAATGTCCCAGGTCAAGGTCTGTTTCCGCTCCGTCTTCGGTAACGTAAACCTCGCCATGCTGATACGGACTCATAGTGCCGGGGTCGACGTTGATATATGGGTCGAGTTTCTGCGCCGCCACTTTGAGTCCTCTCGCCTTGAGAAGTCTTCCCAGCGATGCCGCCGTAATGCCTTTGCCCAGACCCGACACAACTCCGCCGGTTACGAATACGTACTTAGTCATAATCACTCCTTACCGCGAATTACTCCCACTCTACCGTCGCGGGCGGCTTTGAGGTGATGTCGTAAACCACTCTTCCTATGTTTCTCACCTCGTTGGTAATTCTGCTGCTCGCCTTTTCGAGTACGTCGTAAGGAAGTCTTGTCCAGTCAGCCGTCATAAAGTCGTCTGTCGTAACCGCTCTGAGCGCGACGGTGTATCCGTACGTTCTCGCGTCGCCCATTACTCCTACGCTCCTCGTATCGGTAAGCACAGCAAAATACTGATTTGTGGTACGCTCAAGTCCGGCATTTACGACTTCTTCTCTGAAAATCGCGTCCGCCTCTCTCAGCGTATCCAGTTTTTCCTTTGTTATATCGCCTATTACCCTTATCGCAAGACCGGGTCCCGGGAAAGGCTGACGCCATACGAGGTCGGCGGGAATACCCAGTTCCGTCCCCACGGCGCGCACTTCGTCTTTGAATAATTCTCTCAAAGGTTCGATTATTTCGTCAAAATCGATTACGCTGGGCAGTCCTCCCACGTTGTGATGACTCTTTATCGTGGACGCGTCGCCCGCTCCGCTCTCAATGACGTCGGGGTAAATCGTACCCTGTACGAGATAGTTAACCTTGCCTATCTTCTTTGCCTCTCTTTCAAATACTCGTATAAACTCTTCGCCTATTATCTTGCGCTTTTTCTCAGGCTCTGTTACCCCCTTGAGCTTTTCGAGGAATAAATCTTCTGCGTTCACTCTGATTATGTTCATATCGAAACGCTTTTTGAAAGTGCGCTCGACCATATCTCCCTCGTCCTTTCTCAGAAGACCGTGGTCTACGAATACGCAGGTAAGGTCAGAACCTATCGCCTTGTGCAGCATGACTGCCGCCACAGAAGAATCCACACCGCCCGACAGCGCGCAAAGTACCTTTTTACCTTTGAGCTGTTTTTTATACTTTTCTATAGATTCTTTTGCAAAATCAGACATCTTCCAGTCGCCCGAACAACCGCATATCGCAAACAGGAAGTTGTGCAGCATACGCTTGCCGTATACCGTGTGCGTAACTTCGGGATGGAATTGCACGGCATAAACGCTCTTGCCGTCGCTCATCGCCGCGCAGGGGCAATGTTCGGTCGTTGCGGTTACGGTAAAACCTTCCGGTACGACTTTGATGTAGTCCGTATGGCTCATCCAGCATATACTTTTTTCAGGTACTCCTTCAAACAGGGGGTCATCCTTTACCGCAAGCTCTATTTTGCCGTATTCACCCAGAGAACCTGCGCTGCAAATCTCGCCGCCCTTGAGCCACGCGGTAAGCTGCGCGCCGTAACAAATTCCCAGTACGGGGATTCCCAGTTCAAGCACCCTGCGGTCGCAATGAGGAGATTTCTCGTCGTAAACGCTGTTGGGTCCTCCGGTAAAGATGATACCCTTATATCCCGTCGCAGCAATCTCGTCGGGAGTAATCTTGTTGTAAGGTTTGATTTCAGCATAAACGTTCTGCTCACGCACTCTTCTCGCTATGAGCTGATTGTACTGTCCGCCGAAATCGAGTACCAGAATTTTTTCCATATATATGCCTCTCAAATATATTTTTTTGCCACTTATTTACCGCTGTCCCCGTAGTTGGAAAGCACTCTTGCCGAGGGGTCTGACACGTCGCAACCTTTCCAGTTCCTGTTGGGCATCCAGAAATCCGCAATCATCTCACCCTGCATAGGATAATACTTTTCGAATATCTCTCTGTACAACAGCGATTCTTTGGTAAACGGGCGCGCGTGCGTATAGCGCGCGCTCCTTTCTTCATATTCTTTATCCGAATACAGCCCGTCTGCGTACTCTTTCAGGTAATCTACCATCGAGTGTCCGACCGCGTCTGAAAAAGCCGCCTTTTCTCTCATCAGTATGTCGTACGGCAGCCAGTCGCCTTCAAAAGCCTTTCTCAGCAGGTACTTGCCTTTGCCGTATACGTTCATCTTTATCGCCGGGTCAAGGCTCATCACGTACTGCACAAAGTCAAGGTCCCCGAAAGGCACCCTCGCCTCAAGAGAGTTTACCGATATGCACCTGTCCGCGCGCAGCACGTCGTACATATAAAGTTCTCTCACTCTCTTCTGCGATTCCTTCTGAAACTCGTCCGCGTCGGGAGCGAAATCGGTATACTTATAGCCGAAAAGCTCGTCTGAAATTTCGCCGGTAAGCAACACTCTTATATCAGTGTTTTCGTGTATAGCCTTGCACACGAGATACATGCCTATGCTCGCACGTACGGTGGTTATATCGAAAGTACCCAGAATTTTCACGACCGTATCCAGCGCGGCAAGAACCTTATCCTTGTCTATTATGACTTCGGTATGCTCGCTGCCAATATAATCCGCCACTTCTCTTGCGTATCTCAGGTCTATCGCGTCCCCGCTCATACCTATCGAAAAAGTCTTTATGGGTTCTTTGCTCTTTTTAGCCGCGACTGCGCATACGAGAGAAGAATCCAATCCTCCGCTGAGCAGAAATCCCACTTTCGCGTCCGCTACAAGCCTCTTTTCAATGCCCTTAATCAGCTTTTCGCGTATCTTCGCACAAGCCTTGTCCACGCCGTCTTCGCTGACTTTCTCCACCTTTGTTATATCTCTGTACCTTACGAATTTCTCCCCGTCGTAATAGCAACCTGGAGGAAAAGGCATTATCTTTTTTGTCAGTCCTACGAGGTTTGCCGCCTCGCTTGCGAACATAATCGCGCCGCTTTCGTCATAACCGTAAAACAGAGGTCTTATCCCTATCGGGTCGCGCGCAGCAATAAATCTGTCGTTTTTTCCGTCGTAAATCACAAGCGCGTATTCTGCGTCAAGCATAGCGAACATATCCGTTCCGTACTCCTTAAAGAGAGGCAGGAGTACCTCGCAGTCAGAATCGCTCCTGAACGCATATCTGTCTTCAAGTGACTTTCTGAATTTTTCAAAGCCGTATATTTCGCCGTTGCAGATAAGATAATTTTCTTCCAGCGAAAACGGCTGCATACCTTCAGGCGTAAGCCCCATTATTGCAAGCCTGTGAAAGCCGATAATCCCGCCTTTTATACGGATTACCCTGCTGTCATCGGGGCCTCTCGACGTCGTACGGCAAAAGCCTTCTTCAAACTTTTCCTCCGGCGCATCCTTGCGGCAATATGCCATTATCGAACACATAACTTCCCTCCTTTATCTGACTCCGAAAAGAAGTTCTCCGTAAGTCGGGAACGGCCAGAAGTCGGCAGCGGTCTTCGTTTCTGCCTCGTCTACCACGGCTCTGAGCGAAGTCATAAGAGGGAGTATAGAATCCCTTATATAATTTGCTTGAGATATTATATCACAAAAATCCCTGACATGAACGACGGATTCTTTCAAATCGGCTGTGAAGGCTGCTGCGCGCTCTGTCAGAGTTGACAGCTTTTTTACCAGCCCGTGTTCGTAATCACAACTTATATCTGGCGCGAAATTTTTCTTTGAAATTGCCGTTTCACATAGTTTAAAGACATATTTTTCTATCGCAGGGATTATCTGTTTCTCACTCATGTCGACCATTGTTTCAGCCTCAATAAGAACCGCTTTGCAGTAGTTGTCCAGCATTATTTCGCATCTGGACCTGAGTTCCGTTTCTGTATACACACCCTGTGACGTAAGCATATCCACGTTCTTTTTGTCCAGCAGGTGCGGCATACAGTCCGGCGTAGTACGGTAGTTGGAAAGTCCTCTCCTTTCAGCCTCTTTAATCCATGCCTCGTCATAACCGTTGCCGTTGAATATGATACGCTTGTGGTCCTTAATCGTCTTTTTAATCATAAGGTGCAAAGCCGCAGCAAAATCTTCTGTACCTTCAAGTCTGTCTGCATACTGTTTAAGCGATTCTGCAACGGCTGCGTTGAGCATGATGTTTGCGCAGGCTATACTGTTGGAAGAACCAAGCATCCTGAACTCGAATTTGTTGCCCGTAAACGCGAACGGCGACGTCCTGTTCCTGTCTGTGGTATCTTTCTGGAAAAGCGGTAGCACGTCTACTCCCAGCTTGAGCTGTGTCTTTTTCTTGCCGCTGTAAGGTTTGTCGTTTTCGATAGCCTCAAGTACTGCCGTAAGTTCGTCGCCGAGGAATACTGAAAGTACTGCGGGAGGAGCCTCGTTTGCTCCCAGCCTGTGGTCGTTGCCCGCGGTAGCCACAGCTATCCTCAATAAATCCTGGTAGTCGTCCACAGCCTTCAGTACGGCACAAAGGAAAAGGAGGAACTGCGCGTTTTCATACGGAGTTTCGCCCGGTGTGAGCAGGTTTACGCCCTTATCCGTAGCCATAGACCAGTTGTTGTGCTTGCCGCTGCCGTTGACACCTGCAAAAGGTTTTTCGTGCAACAGACATACGAGTCCGTGCCTTGAGGCTACTTTCTGCATAATCTCCATTGTAAGCTGGTTGTGGTCGGTCGCGATGTTAGTAGTGGAATATATTGGCGCAAGCTCGTGCTGCGCAGGTGCAACCTCGTTGTGTTCCGTCTTTGCGAGAACGCCCAGTTTCCACAACTCTTCGTTGAGGTCAGCCATATACTCTTCTACCCTCGGTTTTATTACGCCGAAGTAGTGGTCGTCGAGTTCCTGTCCCTTGGGCGGCTTTGCTCCGAAAAGCGTCCTTCCCGTATATATCAGGTCTTTTCTTTTGTCGTACATCTCTTTGTCTATCAGGAAATACTCCTGCTCCGGTCCGACGGAAGTACGCACGCATTTGACGCTTGTATTGCCAAAGAGTCTGAGTATCCTCATCGCCTGCTTATTCAAAGCCTCCATAGAACGCAGGAGCGGAGTTTTCTTGTCCAGAGCCTCGCCTCCGTACGAACAAAATGCCGTAGGAATACAAAGGGTCTTGCCTTTAATAAACGCATAAGACGTCGGGTCCCACGCGGTATATCCTCTCGCCTCGAAAGTAGCTCTCAGTCCGCCCGAAGGAAAGCTGGAGGCGTCGGGTTCTCCCTTTATCAGCTCTTTGCCCGAAAATTCCATAATCACTCTGCCATCGGGAGCCGGGGTTATGAAACTGTCGTGCTTTTCCGCCGTAATTCCGGTCAAAGGCTGAAACCAGTGCGTGTAGTGAGTCGCGCCGCGCGCTATTGCCCAGTCTTTCATGGCATTTGCGACCGCGTTTGCCACAGAGATATCCAGCTGCGCTCCTCTGTCAATCGTCTTTTTGAGAGTTCTGTACACTTCTTCCGATAATGTCGCTCTCATTACCCTGTCGTCAAAGACCATACTGCCGAAATAGTCAGATACCGTTTGCATATTGTTTCTCCTTTATAATAAAAAACGGGCAATGGCGTCCATGATTTTGCCATGGACGCCATTGCCCGTTTGATTTTTATGGTTTGGATTATACAAAACACAAAAGCGTTTGTCAACGGATTTTTACAAATTTTTTTGAAAAAATTTTTGTCGGTTTTTATACGTTTTTTTGTATTTTACGGTTGACTGCTTTGTTTTTCGCGTGCTATAATCTGTCAAACGGGCAAAGGCGTTCGTTTTTAAGGATTATTGTCCTGAAAAAACGCGCCTTTGCCTTTTTTTATACTCAAAAGCGAGGAAAACCGTTATGTTACTCAAAGAAGGTCAGATAAGAATTCCTTCGGGTTGTGCTGTTTCTGCAGTCATATCAAAAGAAGGAAATCTTATGAGCGGCGAAAAAATCGTCGCAAGCATGATTCCTATGCACGAACGCTCCAACGGACTGGGCGGCGGCTTTGCCGGTTACGGAATCTATCCGGAAATGTCAGAGTTTTACGCTTTTCACACTTTCTTCGACGACAGAGAAAGTCAGAAGGCGTGCGAAAGCTATCTCAGGCAAAGTTTTGAAATCGTCAAGGCAGAGCCTGTCCCTACAAGAAAAATACCCGCGATTACAGACGAACCTATTATATTCAGATATTTTCTCTCGCCTCTGCGCTCGCGTATAGCGGACGCCCAGGTCGACGAGAGAGAATTCGTTGCCCGTGCGGCAATGCATATCAACGTATATATTGACGGTGCGTACGTAGTATCGGGCGGAAAAAACATGGGAGTGTTCAAAGCCGTGGGATTTCCCGAAGACGTAGGGGAATTTTACAGACTTGACGAATATTCTGCCTATTGCTGGACGGCGCACGGCAGATACCCTACAAATACTCCCGGCTGGTGGGGAGGCGCGCACCCCTTCTCTCTTCTCGACTATACCGTCGTGCATAACGGAGAAATCTCGTCATACGACGCAAACAGAAGATACATTGAGGCATACGGCTACAAATGCACCCTTCAGACAGATACGGAAGTGTTCACATATATCGCTGATTATCTGCTGCGCCGCAAAAAACTTACACTCGAAGAAACCGCAAACGTCATTGCCGCGCCTTTCTGGAGTACGATAGAACGCAAAGCCCCTGAAGAAAAAGAAAAACTCACTTATCTGAGAAACGTCTTTTCAGGTCTTCTCGTTACAGGTCCTTTTTCGATAATACTGGGATTCGAAGGCGGTCTTATGGCACTCAACGACAGACTCAAGCTGCGCTCTATGGTCGTAGCCGAAAAAGACGACCGGATATTTATTGCAAGCGAGGAGGCGGCAATCAGAGTGATGGAACCGGATGCGGTCAACGTACGCGCACCCGAAGGCGGAGAGCCGGTAATAGTCAGAGTTAAGGAGGGCAGATACTGATGCAGACAGATTATATATATCCCCGTTTCGAGGTAGAAAGAAAAGAGTCCCGTTGCTCAAACTGCGGACTTTGCATAAACGAGTGTTCGTGCGGCGTTCACTACCGTTCAAAAGACGGCAAATATCTGCTATCCGACGATTCTAAATGCGTAAACTGTCAGCGTTGCGTCGCTACCTGCCCGACTCATGCACTGAAAATCGTAAAAAGCAACTGCGACTTCAGAGAAAATTCAAACTGGACGAGCGATTCGATAAGAGAAATAATAAAACAAGCATCAAGCGGCGGAGTACTTCTCTCTTCAATGGGCAATCCTCAGCCTTTTCCCGTATACTGGGACAAACTTCTCATCAATGCCTCTCAGGTTACAAACCCGCCGATAGACCCTCTCAGGGAACCTATGGAAACACGCGTTTTTTTAGGCAGAAAGCCATCTGAAATACGCCGTAATCAACACGGGCAGCTGATTTGTGATTTGCCGCCCAGACTTACGCTTGAACTTCCAGTTATGTTTTCCGCTATGAGCTACGGGTCTATAAGCTACAACGCACACGCCGCTCTCGCAGCAGCGGCTGCAGAGCTGGGGACTTATTACAATACGGGGGAAGGCGGTCTGCACGAAAACTTCTACCGTTTCGGAAACAACACCGTAGTGCAGGTCGCGTCCGGCAGATTCGGAGTACACAAGGATTATCTTGAGGCAGGCGCGGCAATAGAGATAAAGATGGGTCAGGGCGCGAAACCGGGCATAGGCGGACATCTGCCCGGCTCTAAAATCGTAGGCGACGTTTCACGCACTCGTATGATTCCGGAAGGCTCTGACGCAATTTCTCCCGCTCCTCATCACGACATATATTCTATCGAAGATTTGCGACAACTCGTCTTCTCTCTCAAAGAGGCGACCGAATACAAAAAACCTGTGATAGTCAAAATCGCAGCCGTGCATAACGTGGCGGCTATTGCCAGCGGCATAGCGAGGAGCGGCGCAGACATCATAGCGATTGACGGTTTCAGAGGCGGTACCGGGGCAGCTCCCACACGCATACGCGACAACGTGGGCATACCCGTAGAACTTGCTCTCGCGGCAGTCGATACGAGGCTGCGCGACGAAGGCATACGCAACAACGTATCTCTCGTCGTAGGCGGCAGCATACGCAATTCTACAGACGTAATCAAAGCCATTGCCCTCGGAGCGGACGCATGTTATATCGCAACTGCCGCTCTGATAGCAATGGGCTGTCATATGTGCAGGAACTGTCAGAGCGGCAAATGCAACTGGGGCATTGCAACTCAGAATCCTCAGCTCGTAAAACGTCTTGACCCTGAAGAGGGCTGCCGCAGACTGGTAAATCTGATGACTGCGTGGAAACACGAAATCATGGAAATCATGGGCGGCATGGGAATCAACTCGGTTGAATCTCTCAGAGGAAACAGACTTATGCTGAGAGGAATAGGTCTTAGCAGCAAAGAACTCGACGTTTTGGGCGTTATGCATGCCGGCGAATAATGACCGGCTTAAATAACTACATGCTTTTTTATTATACAATAGAAAAATCGACGGAGGTATGTTATAATGATTATATTAAACGCGCGGGCGACCGATAACGCCGCTCTCAACGAGAGCGTAAGAGCCGCAAAAGACGACTGCGAAATCGTGGGCTGCATAGGAGAAAGGTTTATAGGTGCGGGACTGTCGTCAAGGACTATCCGCATAAAAGGAATCCCCGGCAACGCTCTGGGCGCGTATCTCAACGGAGCGAAAATTTTTGTGGACGGCAACGCTCAAGACGCGGTAGGAGATACGATGAACGCAGGCGAAATAACGATAAACGGCAATGCCGGCGACGCTGCAGGATACGCTATGCGCGGCGGTAAAATATACATAAAAGGCAACGCAGGTTACCGCGCCGGTATACACATGAAGGAATACGCCGGCAAATCTCCCGTTATCGTGATAGGCGGCAGATGCGGCAGCTTTCTGGGTGAATACCAGGCAGGAGGACTGATTATCGTGCTTGGGCTGAACGACGACGGCAAACGCATTGTGGGCAATTTCCCGTGCGCCGGCATGCACGGGGGCAGAGTCCTTTTGCGCGGCGACGCGAAAGACGTCGTATTTCCTGACAAGGTTACGTCTGCAAGAGCGACCGCCGACGACCTTGCGGCGGCAACCGCATATATTAAAGAATTCTGCGCGTACTTCGGCATAGACGAAAATTTCGTTCTCGACTGCCCTTACACGCTGATAACCCCCGACAGCGCAAATCCGTACAAGCGTATGTACGTAGAAAACTAATATACAGGTGATTATATGAACTACACGTCAGAAGAAGTATCTCAGTACGTAAAAGAAGAGGACGTAAAATTTATCCGTCTTGCTTTCACGGACGTCTTCGGCAATCAGAAGAACATCTCCGTTATGCCGTCAGAACTCGACCGCGTTTTCAGATACGGAATTGCCATTGACGCATCCGCGATAGACGGTTTCGGCGACGTCGCACACAGCGATTTGTTTCTGCATCCCGACCCGTCAACGCTTACGGTTCTGCCTTGGCGACCGGAGCATGGCAGAGTCGTGAGGATGTTCTGCTCTGTAAAATATCCTGACGGAACTCCTTTTGTCAGCGACACGAGAAACATACTGATTAATGCGATTGAAGAGGCAAAAAAAGCCGGCTATTCTTTCAATTTCGGTGCCGAAATGGAGTTTTATCTTTTCAGACTCGACGAACACGGCAATCCCACGACGATACCTTACGACAACGCAGGCTATATGGACGTCGCTCCCTTTGACAAGGGCGAAAACGTACGCAGAGAGATATGTCTGACTCTTGAGCAGATGGGTATTCTCCCTGAAGGTTCTCATCACGAAGAAGGTCCGGGGCAAAACGAAATAGATTTCCGCTACTCAGACGCGCTTACCGCGGCAGACAATGCGGTTACCTTCCGCTCCGTTGTTCAGACGATAGCCGCAAGAAACGGACTGTGGGCGGATTTTTCTGCAAAACCGCTTGAAAATGCCCCCGGCAACGGTCTGCATATAAACATGTCGGTAAGCGGAGGAAAACACGAGGAAATTTTGCCATATGTAATTGCAGGCGTTCTTGATAAAGTGCGCGATATAACCCTTTTCCTCAATCCTACCGAAAACTCTTACAAAAGACTGGGCAACAACAAAGCTCCCCGTTACATAACGTGGTCAGAACAGAACCGCTCTCAGCTTATAAGAATACCGTCTGCCGTAGGTGAATACAGACGTGCGGAGCTGCGCTCTCCCGACGCTGCGGCAAATCCTTATCTCGCGTTTGCCCTGCTTATATATGCCGGACTGCACGGAATAAAATGCGCACTCCCCCTGCCTTTGCCCGCAAACGTTAACCTTTATACCGCAGACGAGGCAACGCTTAAAAAATACGATACTCTTCCCTCGGATATAAAAGAGGCAGTTAAAACAGCTCAAAACAGCTCTTTTGTAAAAAAATATCTGCCTCAGGAAGTTATAGACTCTTACTGCAAACTCGGGTGAAAACAAGTTCTCTTTTTCAATAGCGGAGGAAAATATGGATTTCAAAGAACGTGTATACAGCGTACTTACGGTGTCCGAAACGGAGAGATTTCAAAGCTCTCTGTCCTCTTTGCTGCCCGAAAACGTATTCAGCCCGGTCGTCTGCGTAAAAGACGCAGCATCTGCAAAGCGCGCAATGCTTGAACGCGATTTTGACCTCGTGATAATAAACGATACCCGTTCTGACGACAGAGCCGTAAAACTTGCAGTAGACGTCTGTACCGAAAAAAGCTCTGTGGCGATACTCGCCGTCAGACGCGAAACGTATGCCGAAATATACGCGAAAGTCGTAGACTTCGGCGTATTTGCACTGCCCGTTCCGTCCTCGCCTCAGACGGTACTTCAGGCACTCGACTGGGCAAAGGCTACCAGAGAACGTCTGCGCAGATATGAAAAAACCGCGCTGACAGTTCAGCAGAAAATGGAAGAAATCCGCGCCGTAAACAGAGCAAAATGGCTGCTGATAGACGTGCTGAAGATGACAGAAACCGATGCTCACAGATACATTGAAAAACAAGCGATGGACAGATGCGTTTCAAAACTTGAAGTCGCCAAAGGCATTATAAATACATACAAATAACACAAGGCGGCTTATCCTGCCGCTTTTTCTCGTTTTTTTAATCGCATTGATTTAACCGCAACGCAAATTCTTTTTTATCCCGCTTTTTAAAAAACGACCTCTCTTTCGTTTGCGTGCTTTACGTCTTAGTGTTATTATATTTTTGCCGCAAATGGCGGAAAAGAGGTAGTAATGCGTTTTAAATACGGCTGCCGCGACGGCATCCCTATCATGCTGGGATACCTGACGGTTTCTTTCACTTTCGGAGTAAGCTGCGTTGCCAAGGGATTCGTATGGTGGATGCCTCTTTTGTGTTCCGTTACAAACTTTACGGGCACCGGACAGTTTGCCGGTATGGACCTGATTGCCTCCGCAGGCAGCGTTGCCGAACTCATCGCAACGATGATTGTAATCAACGCGCGTTACGCGCTTATGGGGGTGTCCCTATCTCAGAAACTTGACGGCAAAACGCGCCTGTGGCAAAGGTTTGTAATCGCTTTCGGACTAACAGACGAAAACTATGCCGTAGCTATACGCAAGCCCCAGGACGTAACCTTCAGCTATTTCCTTGGCGTGATGCTTACTTCTTTTGCAGGCTGGGTAAGCGGCACTCTGTTGGGCGCGCTTGCAGGCAACTTTCTGCCCGAAAGTCTTCTGAGTGCGTTCGGAATAGCTCTTTACGGTATGTTCATAGCCATAGTTATCCCTCCCTGCCGTACCTCGAAAGCAATTGCAACCGTTGTGTTGACGGCAATAGCCATGAGCTGCCTGTTCTATTACGTACCCGGCTTAAACAAGCTTTCGTCGGGCTGGGCAATAATTATCTGCGGCATAGCGTCTGCTCTGATTGGCGCGGTTTTCTTCCCGATACAACCTGAAGATAACAAAGAAAAGCAGATTGCAGACGGAGTGATTTTCGGTTCTCAGTCCACACAGGACAATAACGGAGAAAAAGACTTTTCCTCGGACAGAAACGACATATCAATGTCTGACAACAATGAGATTTACAGCGACGAAAAAGGCAAAAAAGCAGATACGTATTGCAAGAAAGAGGGTGACAGTCGTCAAGGAGGCGCGCAATGAACGTATTCGATGTGCTGTGGAAAATCGCACTAATGGCAATTATCACCTATCTTTGCAGAGTCCTTACTCTCGTACTCGTACGCAAAAAAATCACAAACGTGCGCGTCCTCTCGTTTTTTGAATATCTTCCGTACGGTGTGCTGAGCGCGATGGTATTCCCTGTCGTGTTTTACTCAACCGCAAGCTTGATTTCCGCTCTTGTAGGAACGGTAGTCGCAGTAATACTGTCTTTCTTCAGAAGAGGACTTCTGACAGTCGCGCTTTCGGCAACTGCAGCCGTGTTTATAACCGAACTTATAATTAACGCCATTTAAAAAATCCACTTACCGCCGTTTTTTACGATACTTTCTGAAAATATAAATCATGATTGCGACCGTTTCCTTTTCTGCACGACTATGCGATTTAAAACCCGTGTCCTGCAGGGATGTCGTATTCTCACCGAAAGCAAAAACGCAGCCCGTTAAAGAGCTGCGTTTATTTGACTTCGCCTTAATTTATTTGTAATCTTCTTCGGATACCATATCTGCTGTGGGTGCCCACTTCGCAACGCTTGCTATGCCCGCTTTGCAGGACGCTTTGCTCGCATATCCCTCTTCAGAAATGCAAAGCAGATTGCCGTTGTTTGCCTTGAGGCGGTAACGGAATTTTCCCTGCTTGTCGAGATAAATTTCGTATTTCGGGTTTGTCAGCGTTTCGTATCCTCGCGCCAGTGTCTGGTCTTCTATCTTGTCTATCCCGCAAAATTTGCGTACCGATTCGATACCGAGTTTGCAGCTTTTGAGGTCTGAATACGCGCCTTCGCATACTGCCACCGTTTCTTTATTGGGGGCTTTCAGCCTGAAATTGAAATTTCCTTTTGCAGTCTTTGAATAGACGAAAGTACCTTTGAGTTCTGCCATAAAATTCTTCTCCTTTATCCGTCCGACTTCCGTCGGATAAGTTTTTCCGACAATGCATACAGCCTGCCAAAATCCCTTCACCACGTTTATATTATAGCTTTTTTCATACTAAATGTCAACCTTGCCCGGTTGAAGGCAAACCTTTATCCTTCGATTTTTCCTAAAATTTACACTTCTGAAAAAAACGGGCGCAACTCAAGTTGCGCCCTTATGTGGAGAAATGTGGAAAAGCATGTGTTTTGCATTTCCTTCTGCCGATGTGTCGCGCGGCATTTAATTTACGCGCGGCACATCCGGAGTTAGGCTTTTGATTATGCCTGAGGCACAGCAAGCGTCGCTACTACCGATGTCAGGTCAAAATTGCCGTAATCGCTCGTTGCTTTTACCAGATAGCTTACCTGCACGCTTTCCTGTGCATTTATCTTGCCGATAATCTCGTCGTTTACAATGCGGATGCACATATCTCTTGACAGGTATTTGCCGTCATCCGTAAACTTGAACAAACCGGTTGTCACACTGCCGTCGTCTTTAATTGAATTGAACTTGTAGTCAGAAGTGTTGAGAACGATTTCTTCTTCTCCTACGATAAGTTTTATCTCGTGCGTAAACTTAATCGAGTCTATATCCATACCCTCAACGCATACGGGGACGATAGGTATAAGGATTCCGGGATAACTACTTGTCGTACTCTGAATAAGAGAATCCCCAAGTTTAATCGAATAAGCATCTCTCCTGTCCAGTTCTGATTCCATAATTACGCTGTTGTCATAATCAGGCGCATACAGAGTGATTTTACCCGGAGTATCCACTACGTTTTCGGGAATATAATCCGGATTGGTTACCTTGATATAGAAGGTATATCCGGCAATAAGGAATTTGTCAAGGAACAGAGAATCGATTTTGACCTCTTCTTCTCCGACAAGAGTATACAGATAGTAATCGTCTTTCGTGAGAGTTGCAATTTCTCCTTCGGCATTTGCAAGTTCTATCTTGACGTCTGCCTTTATGCCTTCGCCGTACTGGTCTGTACGGGAAACCTCGACTTTGAACAATCCGGCATTATCTAAGTCCTGAATCACAATCGCGGTATAACCGGGGCATACCTTGTTTTCGCTGACGGTAAATACGTAATCCTGATAAATGTTCTGAGAGTTCTTTACCCTGATTTCGTATACACCCGCTTTATCAAAAGAAATGTTTATTCCGCTTGAAGTTACTTCAACTGTTGCTCCTTCCACGTCGATTTGATTCATTATGTCGGTTTTTCCGTACACCGTAATTTCTTTCACACTGCCCTCTTCATCAAGCGTGTTATATTTTATGTCCCTATTTTTGCTGACGAAATATTGCTCTCCCGTCTTCATAGACACTTCGATTTTATCCGAAGGAATAAACTGGTCCGCCATATTAACATGCTTTGTAAAGGTCTGACCGAAAGCGTTGTAATTCATATCGAAAGAACCGAAATATGCTATCTTTGCGTTTTTACCTGTTCCGGAGAGAGGATTGTCTGTAAAAGACAGCTCTACGAAAACTTCCCTTATACTGTCGTCCGCAAATGTAAGTTTTGCTATAAACTGCGGATTGAGCATATCTCCGTATTTATACACTTTGCTTTCATCATAGGGATTGTTGGACACCATTTCGCCCTTGCCGTTGTCTACTTCTTCGGGCTGATAGAATTCAACGCTCTTGACAGAATAAACTGTTATCTGAGTCGTGAGAACCGCGCCGGGAATAGAGATATCTATACCTGCTATACTTGCCATATTGAGCAATGAAGTTATAGAACCGCCATCCGCCAGAGATGTTACCATGCGCACGGTCTGAGGCGTGTCGTAAACGGTCAGGTCAAGTCCGTTTGTCTTCAGTACGTCAACGCTCTTGGAACTTGTAACTTCCGCACCGTAAATGTCGGTATAAGTATATTTTGCAGTTGCTCCGGATATAAGCTCTCTGATTTCGTATTCGGTAAGTTTTACGGGATTTCCTTCAGAATCGTGAGTGGAAATACTTCCTTTTGTCAGAATTACGTTACCGTCCTTGCCTTTTACCCACTCGATATCTTTAACGAAACTGCCGAACTGTTTGTAATCACCCAAGTCGTCGTCAGGAGGAAGTTCTTCTTTTTCCCATTTTGCATAAAGGGTACAGTCTGCAACAGGCGTATACGGAAATACTATTCTATCCCCGTTAAACTCTGCATCAGCATACCACCCTTTGAAAACGTAACCGCCTTTTTGTGGTGTTGGTTCTGTAACCACGACGCCTTAAGAAACTGAAATCTCTGTGCCGCCATTGCTGTCATACGTTATTTTATACGAATTAACGTCGGTATCTTCGCAACCGCTGAAAAACGCGGCTACTACCGTAAGACACAGAACACATACCAGCAAGAGCGTCGTAAACTTCTTTTTCATAACGTTTACCTCCGGTATTTAAGTTGTTCGTCTGTCTGTCCAAAACATTAAAAAAATACAAAAAACATTATACCGTCGACGATATAATTGCACGAGCCTTTTATCTGCAGCTGAGTCCCGTGCAGCATTTTTGGGAAATAAGCATTTTGGAAATTTCAATTGTCCGAAATTAAAGTATCACTCCCTCAAAACAAAGTAAACAGCAAATCTTCAGATTTTATATAGCCTAATTTTGGCTATGCTTAATTGTGAATATTTTTACATGTTTGCATATTTATGCGTATAAATTTATATTTATAAATTGGTCTCCTTTATTTTTCAGAAAAAAATATTTCTTATATTTAATTATAGAGGTTTGATGCATAGTTAATCAATTCAAACTTTGTTTT
>CALWHB010000022.1 GCA_944380275.1 uncultured Christensenellaceae bacterium
GTTCTATCCTACTGGGCTACGGAAACACGCCATTTTGATTTTTTTCAAATTTTATACCAGCATTTATACCAGTAATGGCTCCGACCACAATATATTGATTTCGTGTTTACCAAAACCGCAATATGTTGTGGTTTGCAGTGGATGTGGCTGCCGCTTAGGAGGCGAACGCTCTATCCTACTGAGCTACGGAAACAAAATTCTTTTGCTCATTGATTATACAATATTTCAAATAGGAAATCAACAGATAAACAGCAAATTGTCTGATATCAGACTGTCTTTGTATAAAGAAGTCGATAAATGAGAAAAAGAGGTAGAAAGTCAGATTTATAAAGGCAACAGTTTGACTGTTGCGAGAAAGGCTGTATTGACAAATGCTCTCAAAAATGCTATAATACCACATAAAGTAATTGAAATAAAGGATGATATTTATGTTGGACGAAGAAATAAAGAAGGCAAGAATACAGGCAATGAAAGACCGCAACAGGAGTGCGTCCGACGTACTCAGCGTCGTAATGAACAAAATCATGCTTGCGAAAATCGACAAGCGTGAAAAGGGGCAGGAACTGACAGATGCTGACGTAATATCCATCCTGCAGAAGACTGAAAAAGAACTTTACGACGAACGCGAGAGTTTTGAAAAAGCGGGCAGAGCCGAAAAGGTCGGTGAGCTTGAGGAGCAGATTGCGGCGGTCAAAAAGTTTATTCCTGCAATGATGAGTGAAGACGAGATAAAAGAAATCATAGCCGCTCTGCCCGACAAGAGCATTGGCGCGGTCATGAAACATTTCAAGACGAATTATGCGGGCAAGTGCGACATGAAAGTCGTAGGCGACGTTTTCAAGAGAATATGACGAATATTTTAATTCCGAAGGGCGTTTCCATAGGACACAGCAACGACGATTACACCGGCGTAACCGTTATTATCTGTAAAAAAGGTTGTATATGCGGTGCGGACGTGCGCGGCGGCGCGCCGGGGACGAGAGAAACCGACCTTTTAAAGAGCGAGAAGTCGGCAAAGGAAATTCACGCAGTAGTGCTTACCGGAGGTTCGGCTTTCGGGCTTGAAAGCACTTGCGGAGTAATGGAATACCTTAAGGAAAAGGGCGTCGGCGTAAAGGTGGGCGGCAAACGCGTACCCGTTGTATGCGGCGCAGTGATATTCGATTTGATATACGACGATTACCATTGGCCTGACAAAGCGACAGGAAGAAAGGCTTGCGAAAATGCCGAGAACGGAGAACTTACTTTCGGACAGGTTGGAGCAGGCAAAGGCGCGACGGTAGGCAAATTCCGCGGCATGAGATACGCGACGAAAAGCGGCATAGGCGCGGCGAGCGTAAAGGTGGCTGGGATAACCGTTACCGCAGTAGTCGCGGTAAACGCTCTCGGCGACGTTATCGACCCTGAAACGAGAAAGGTTGTTGCCGGATGCAAGGGCAAGAACGGGCAGTTTGTCGGCGCGGAAGAGAAGATATTGAACGGAGAGTATTTAAAACTGCTCACGGGCAATACGACGATAGGGTGCATAATTACGGACGCAAAGCTGGACAAGGCAGGTGCAAACAAAGTCGCGAGCGTTGCGCACAACGGGCTTGCGAGAACGATTTATCCCGTGCATACTGATTTTGACGGCGATTCTCTGTTTGTAATGGCGACGGGCAAAAAACGTGCGCTCAATCCTGTTCTCGTGGAGATAGCCGCTACAAAAGCGGTAGAAAAAGCAGTACTCAACGCTGTTGAAAGCTGCAACGATTACGAGATAGATTTTTGTGAGGAGTCTGAAGAAAAGGAAGACTGATTTCTCTTTTTGAAATTCACGGCATTTGCCGCAAAAATTTTTTTGCCGGATGGCAAAGGAGGTAACCATGACAGATAAGGCAATTATCGACAAATACGAAAAACAATGTCTGAGCAGTTATCCTCTCGATACATCTCTTTACGACCGGTTCCACGTAAAGCGCGGTTTGCGCGACAAGTCGGGACAGGGTGTGGTCGCGGGTATTACAAACATTTCCAAAATAGTTTCGTCAAAAGAAGAAAACGGAGTGCTTGTGCCGTGCGAGGGGGAACTCTATTATCGCGGGTACAGCGTAGACGAACTTGTGGACGGATTGATGAAAGACGACAGATACGGCTTTGAAGAAATAGCGTATCTGTTGCTGATGGGCGATTTGCCGGACAGGGGGCAGCTTGAAGAATTCACGCAGGCTCTTACCGATTTCAGAAAACTGCCGCGCAATTTTACAAAAGACGTAATCCTAAAAGCTCCCAGCAAGGACATGATGATGAGCCTTTCAAGGAGCGTGCTTACTCTTGGTTCTTACGACAACAAAGCAGACGATATCAGCGTGCATAACGTGATAAGGCAATGTCTTATGCTGATAAGCGTTTTTCCGATGTTGAGCGTATACGGGTATCAGGCTTACAATCATTATTTATGCGACGACAGTTTATACATACATCATCCTGACCCGAAACTCTCCACTGCCCAGAACTTTTTGCGTATGCTCAGACCCGACACAAAGTTCTCAGAACTTGAGGCAAAAGTTCTCGACCTTGCGCTGATATTGCATATGGAACACGGCGGAGGAAACAATTCTACATTTACGACGAGGGTAGTTACTTCTTCGGGAACCGATACTTATTCTGCAATATCTGCCGCGCTTGCGTCGCTCAAGGGACCTAAACACGGCGGAGCCAATCTGAAAGTCGTGCAGATGATGAAACATATCAGAGAGCATGTGCATGACATTGAGGACGAGGACGAGATTTACGATTATCTTATAAAAATATTGCGCAAAGAAGTATTCGACCATAAAGGACTTATATACGGTATGGGGCATGCGGTTTACTCGTTGTCGGACCCGCGCGCTCAAGTCTTCAAACGTTTTGTGAGTCAGCTTTCCAAATCAAAAGGAAAGAGCAAGCTGTATAATTTTTACGAAACCGTTGAAAGACTTTCTGCAAAGGCAATAGCGTCTGAGAGGAGAATATACAAGGGCGTTTCGGCAAACGTCGACTTTTACAGCGGATTTGCATACAGCATGCTGGGCGTTCCCAAAGAGTTGTATACGCCTATGTTCGCAATAGCGCGCATAGTTGGCTGGTCTGCGCACAGGCTTGAAGAACTTATAAATGCGGACAAAATCATCAGACCCGCATATAAGGATATTGTAGAAATAAGAGAATACAAAAAGCTGGAAGACAGATGAAAAAAATATCTGCGGAAAGAGTCAAACTCGCTTTGACTCTTTTTTTGAGTTATTTCAAGATAGGGTTGTTCACGTTCGGCGGCGGATATGCGATGATTGCGCTGATAGAGCGTGAATTTGTCGTACGCAAAAAATGGATAAACGAGGTTGAACTTTACGAAATCATCGCGATAGCGGAATCCACGCCCGGACCTATCGCGATAAACTGCGCGACCTTTGTAGGATACAAGATAATGGGCTTTATAGGCTCGTTTCTTGCGACGCTTGCAGTATGTATACCTTCGTTTGCGATAATATACCTCATATCCGTATTTTACGATGCGTTTATGGCATTGACTGCAGTCGCGTATGCCTTTGAGGGAATAAAGGCAGGGATAGCGGTAATGATAACCACAGCAGGTATAAACATGATACGCAAAGCAAAGAAGAACGGTTTTGCTATAGGAGTATTTCTGCTTTCGTTTGCGGCAGCGGCGTGTATAGACATATTCAACCTTGATTTTTCTACGATATATCTCATTTTGATAGGAGCGGCACTCGGAATAATCCTTCAGATTGCGAGAGATATGATTGCAAAGAAGAAAGGGATTCAAAGCGTGTCCGATACGGGTGCCGAACGTTCTGATTCTGCGACAGGAGAGATAGAGGAGAAAAAAGTTTTCGACGGTGCAACGGCAGGCAGCGTCAAGACGGGTATGGCGGCAGAGATTATATGCCGCGACGGGGACTACTCGTACGGTATGGGCAAAGAAATAGAAACCGAGCTGAAAGAGAACAAAAAATCTGTTGCCGGCGATACGTCCAAAGCCGGAGAGGAAAGTGAAAGTGTCGAGGAAAAAAGCGACAAAAAGGATTTAACAAACACGGACGCTGAAAATCAAATTGCCGAAGAGAGCAGAAAAGATATGCCCTCTGAGAGTGTCGGAAACAACGGCGGGGAGGGAGAAGTATGAACATTTATCTTGAACTTTTCCTCGTGTTCCTCAAAATAGGCGCAGTGTCTTTCGGCGGCGGATACGGCATGATTGCCCTTATACAGCAGGAAGTTACTTCAAGGGGCTGGCTGGATGCGGACGCATTGTGGAATTATATCGCGATAGCAGAATCCACTCCGGGACCTATCGCAGTCAATATCGCAACTTTTATAGGCAGCAATCAGGCAGGTTTTTTAGGCAGCCTTGTTGCGACTGTGGGAATAGTGCTGCCTGCTTTCTGCATTATTCTGATAATTGCCACGGTATTCAAGAACTTTGCTAAGAACAAGTATGTAAAAGCCGCGTTTGACGGGATAACTCCGGTAATATGGGGGCTTATCATATCAACGGGTCTGCTGCTTGTCGTACAGTGTCTTTATGCCAATTACAACAAATTCGACGTGCCGGGAGAGTTCAACTGGCACGCGCTGATAATATTTGCAATAGTGATAGCGACTACCGTGATATACAGGCTCGTTAAGAAAAAGAGCATGCCGCCGATAGCTACTATACTTGTGTCTGCGGTTGCCGGTATGATATATTTCATATAGGAATACAGATTATGACAAGACTTGCAATTAGATGTAATGCGGTATGAACGCCAAGGAGAGGTATGAGAGTCAGAATAACAGTTCTGCGAAAAGCGAGATACGACGACATAATCGAGAAATACGAAAATCCGCTCGGACATGAGTGCGACGTATTTGAAAATCAGGTTTTTATTTCTGAAAACGGAGAAAAGCCTTCGGGGCTTTGTGAAAGCGCGTGGGAAAGTATGCGCTGTTTTGTCGAAGAACTGGCAAGTGGAGGCGGCAATTTTTTCGACGGGTGGATGAAGAATCCGCGTTCTGCCGTTATATCGTGCAACGACGGTTGCCGTCCGGTGAGTTTTCTGCTGGAAACGATAATATAGCACGCTGTTTTTATAACGGAAAACGGAGCTTGGCAACACGTAACATTTAACAAAACCGCGCAATGATAACGCCTGCAAAGCACGAGAGGCGAAGATGTTTTATGCGATTATAAAATGAAAAACAAACTGCGCAGCCTCTATGCTGCAACTGACAAAGGAGAATTATGACGCAACTTCAATTGCTTGAAAAACTGGATGCTTTTTTTGCCGAGGTAGGACTCGACACTTTGCTTACCAACGTCAGAGGGATACCTGTGCTGAAAGTTACGCTCAAAGGATTGGGAGAGAAAAAAGACGGCGGTGCGCTTTCCGAAATAAACTTTCTCGACTGTCCTTCTCTGGACGCGTCGGTATTTCAGATTTTCACCACAGTAGCACTCAATATCGACAGGGACAATCTGGAAGAGTGCGAACTCGCGCTTAACTCTTACAATCTGAAAAACACTTATATCGGAGCGTTCCACGTATACGAACCTTACAGACAGATATACCATCGTTACACTCAGCTTTTTTCAGGAAACGACGTTGCGCACGTCATGCAGGCTAAAACCGCGGTTGAGGCGGTAGTAAGTCAGCTTGCGGATTCTTATGACGATATTCTCAAAATCGCCGCAGGTGCATCGGTATACGGCGATGGCGAAAACAAATAGAAAGGTTCTGCGGCGCGACATATAAATGGAAAGGTGCCGCTGCACTAAGGAAAATCCTTATCTTCGTATATCCGCAGATGTATAACGAATAATCAAAATATCGTACCCGTGTTGATTAAACACGGGTATTTTGTTTGCTGCGAGAGGATAAAACAAGCAACGGTGAGGAAAATCGCGTATAGACAAAACACTTCGGAAATGATAATATTAAAGTACGCAAGGGAGGTTATTATGAAGAAAAAATTTATTTGCTTTATACTTGTGGTTGCGGTATGTGCGCTTGCACTGACTGCTTGTTACGGCGACAAAAATTATCTTAAAGACGTAAATGCATACGGTTTTTGGGATAACGATGCGGCAACTTCTGTCGCGCAGCCGTCGATAGGGCAATATGTCAGGGATTTTCTTTCGTCCCCGTCCGTCGACAACAAACCTAAAAAGGTTGCGTTTATCGGATACGACGGTTGCCGTGCGGACGCTCTTATAAACGTGCTTGCAACTCCCGGTTGGGAGGAAGGCACGGGAGATACGAGTCCTTACAGCGGAATTGCGGAACTTCTCAAAACGCAAGGTGCGGGTATATATCTTGCTTATGCAGGCGGTTCAAAGGGCGGAGAGAACGAACAGCATACCAGCACGGCTCCCGGCTGGGCTGCGCTCACATCCGGAGAGTGGGGTATAGTCAACGGCGTTACGGACAACGGTATGTATAAGAGTATAGATTACAAGACTTTTATGCTTGAGGCAGCCATAGGTGAGTTCGGTGAAAAATACCGTTCTGCTTTTGCCGCGTCGTGGCAGGAACATTTTGTCAAGACGTATCTGAGCGAAGTTGAATATCTGAGGGAGAACAGCGAAGTGGAGAAAAAAGAGATAAACGCTGACAGTAGTTACGAAGAAGTAAGCGCGTATCTGGATGCTGTTTCCGCATCTTCGACGGTCGATATGGATTTTAAGTTCGTCAAAGACGACGCAGCTTTGCATGAATATCTGCTTTCGTGTGTAGAAGAGGGCGGC
This sequence comes from uncultured Christensenellaceae bacterium, assembly GCA_944380275.1. Lineage (GTDB taxonomy): Bacteria > Bacillota > Clostridia > Christensenellales > UBA3700 > Ornithoclostridium. The sequence goes on from CALWHB010000022.1 coordinate 6,767, forward strand.
AATAATGAGCGTGACGTTATCTTCGGCATATACGAGGCGACGGACCACAGCGGACACGACACGGGATTCGGAAATGACAACTACAGGTATATCAAGGGATTCCGTGACGAAGATTCGAGATGCTATCAGTTGCTCAGGGCAATATATTCAAGACCTTCTTTTGAAAACGAAGACTGGCTGATAATTATAACGGCAGACCACGGCGGAATACAGACGTGGCACGGCGGACAGACGTTGGAAGAGCGTACGACGTGGATTGTGTGCAACAAAGGAGTGCCGGAAAAATACTTTTCTTCGGGATATGACGGATATGCCGTATCCGAATAATGCGAATTATCCGGATGAGTGTATTTTACGCGTTTTTCGGCAATGAGCGATTTTATATTTCGTACAACAGATAAAACGACGTAAAAGTCTTATAAAACGCGAGATACATCGCCGACGCGCTGATTGTAACGGTTTAAAGAAAAGAAGTTAATGCAATATATAAAGGTCTTCTGATAAGCCGTGAATACAAATGAGCTAAAAAAAAACGAGGCATCTGCGCCTCGTTTTTTTTGTAAATATTTGATTGTTATCCTATATTGCGTTTTTATCGTTATGCTTTAGCAGATGCAACGTTTTTATTTTGCCGGGAAAAATTATTTATTTATTTTCTCGTCGTATTCAGCGACTGCGTCAACCGTTTTTACGAGCAGCTCAAAAGATGTAGCAAGCACGTCTTCGTCCAGATTTTCGACGGTATCTTTTATAGTGTGATAATAGTCTGTTGTGGTCGGGTTCTGAGCGTTCAGGGTAACTGTTTTAACGCCCATACGCGTTACGGGAGTGGAATCGCAACCGCCTGCGGGATTTTTGATTATTTTGGGATTGAGTCCCATGTCGTCCATTACTTTGTAGCATATTTCCGTAAGGTCTTTGTCAAAAGTGGTACCCAGCCATACGTCGCCGTTCACGACGTTGTAATAATCCTTATCCCTGAAAGAGTCAAGGTTGAGGACGTAAGTACGGTCGTTGAAGAAACCGTCGTCCTTGTGCCTTTCGCAGAAAGCGGATGCTCCTTTAAGTCCTGCCTCTTCGCTGCCGAATCCCATGCACACGATACGACAGTCGGCAGGAGTTTTATCCGGATTCTCGGTATAATATTTTGCGAGAGCGACCGCGAGTGCGCAGCCTGTCAGATTATCCATTGCTCCGGGAGATGCCTTTTTCTTGTCCCATGTAAGGTATATGCTCAGCCAATAGCAGCCTGGCAGACAAAGCAAGGGGAGGAAGTAAAGGACTATTCTGAATATGTCGAGTGCGCCGTATTTATCAAGACCTGCGATTTCTTTTATCGACATAAAGCTGATATTGCCCACGCACAGCGAAACCACAGACATAATCAGAAGAGCCAATATGCTCACTACACCGATTACGGTTTTAGGTATTGCGGTTTTGGGATTTGTAAGAGAAAGATTCCAGTTCCAGCTGCTGTCCATATGTCCGGCAAGGACTATTGTACGCTTTACGTTTCCGTTTGCAGGTTCTACGGTATTGTATACGTTCCGGGATTCTCCTTTTTTGAAAAGGAAGTCCATTTTTGCAGAATATGTAAATACCTGAACCGCCGCCAGAATAAAGTCAAACACGGTTGTAATCAGACTGGCGATAGGGGATATATAATAAAGTCCGAAACTTATTATGCCGATAAGTCCCAGTATGGGGATGGCGGCTATTGACGCTCTCGGCGCGCAGATAAAAGTTTCGGTTACTGACGGTTTGCCGGTAGCCTCCTGCATTTTGCCTGCAATTATTTCCGCGCCGAGTTTTTCTTCGGGCGACGTAGGCAGGCGAGGACCTGTTCTGTCGATTACGTCTTTTGCAAAATCGATGACGTATTTTGCGTTTTCGCGTTTGAGTTTTTCCATAAATTTTCCGTCCCTGTATTGATATTTTCATTATATCATATGTTCTTTGGCGTAAACAATAAAAAGCTTGAACTAATTATATTAAATCGCAATACAAAACGCAAAAAAAATGTACTATAATACACAACACGGAAAAATGCGATAAATATAGGGCAAAAGCAATAAAATTTGGTTAATCGGGCGGTAAAATTAACGATTGACTATATGTGAAGAAAGTGGTAAACTATATATAATGATTTTGTATAGAACAGGAGGTCTTATAATGAAGGTTACATATACTGAGCTCAAAGGCAAGCAGGAATCTGGCTATGGCGTTACCAGATGGGCAAACGCCAAGGAAATCAATGCCAGCCTCAAGCAGCTTACCGATGCCAACATCTACAGCGTGCCTAAGGACACATACGACAAAATAGTATCAGAATACTATGACAAGAAATGTGCAAAGTCCAAGGCAATTACCGCAGAGGCAAAAGAGTACATCCCCGGCGGCGTACAACACAATCTTGCGTTCAACAAGCCGTTCCCGATGTGCATGGTAAAGGCGGAGGGCGCGTATCTGACCGACATTGACGGCAACACCTACATAGACTTTTTGCAGGCAGGCGGTCCTACTATTCTGGGCAGCAATTTCCCTGCGGTAAAAGAAGAGGCGATAAAACTCATCAACGAGTGCGGTCCCGTTACAGGTCTGTTCCATGAGGCGGAACTGCTTATCGCAAAAGAGATAAACAAGCATATGCCCAACGTCGAGAAATTCCGTATGCTGGGCAGCGGTACAGAATCAGTTATGGCTGCAATCCGTATTGCGAGATGCGCTACAAAGAAGAAGAGAATCATCAAGATAGGCGGTGCTTATCACGGCTGGTCCGACCAGATGGTATACGGACTCAAAGTTCCCGGCACCAGACAGTTCCTTGAGTCGCACGGTATCCCCAACAACATCTTCTCCGTCGTTGACGAAGTAAGACCCAATGACTGCGAGATGCTTGAAACCTATCTCAAACTCAACAAGATGAGAGGCGGCACAGCTGCGGTAATCGTTGAGCCTGTAGGTCCTGAATCCGGTACCAGACCCGTTGACTGGGATTACAACGCAAAAGTAAGAGCTTTGTGCGACAAGTACGGATGCTTGTTCATATTCGACGAAGTTGTTACAGGTTTCAGAGTAGGCCTCGGCGGCGCGCAGGGACTGTTCAACGTAAAACCCGACCTTACCATATTCGGTAAAATCGTTGCCGGAGGTTATCCTGCGGCTGGCGGCGTAGGCGGAAAGAGAGAACTGGTCAACCTCATGGCGGCAGGCGTTGCGGGCGGCGCGAAGAAGGCATACGTCGGCGGCACTCTGGCGGCAAACCCGCTTTCAGCAATGGCAGGTTATGTTGCAATAAAAGAGATTGCAAAGAACAACGCCTGCGTAAAAGCCGGACTTGCAGGCAACAGACTCACAGACGGTCTTGTAAGACTTATCGATGCATACAAACTTCCTTATGTTGCATACAACCAGGGTTCTATCGTTCACCTTGAATGTACGGGTGCAATGAGTTACGACTTCTCGTCCATGAATATTCTCAACCTGCTCAAGGTACTCAAGAAAAAGGATATGATTATGGTGAGAAAAGAGGCTATGGAACATATGGGCGCAGCTTATATGTCGCACGGTATCGTTACCCTTGCGGGCAGCCGTCTTTACACTTCGATGGCAGATACGGACGAAATCATAGACGAGGCACTCAACCGTTTCGAAGACGTATTCAAACTTGTCAAAGAGCGCACCGTTCCTATGGAACAGCAGGTTGCCGAGTACCGCGCAAAGAAAGAGGCGTCCAAAGCGGCGGCTAAGAAATAAGAAGAATCGGGTTTCAATATCCGGAGAGGACGGGTTGCACACCGACAAGGTGCGCAACCCTTTTTCATATAAATCTGACATTTGACATCTTAAAACAACCGAGGAGATAAGCAAATATGGCAAGATACATAATCGCGCACGACATGGGTACGAGTTCTGACAAAGCCGTACTCGTGGATTTTGAAGGTCATATAGTCGGCACAAAGACAGAGCCGTATCCGACCTATTATCCCAGTCCCGGATTTGTTGAACAGAATCCGGATGAATACTGGAACGCCGTATGCCTGGCGACGAAAAAGCTTGTGGAAGAACACAAGGTGGACCCCGCCGACGTAAAGGGAGTCGTTTTTTCAACGCAGGCAATGGGTATCATACCTATCGACCAATGGGGCAAAGTCCTTCACAACAATATCACGTGGGTGGACGGAAGAGCAGAAAATCAGGCGCGTTCGATTATGAGAAAGTTCGGGGGCAAGCGTATTTTCAAAATTCTCGCTGGCACTCCGATAATGGGTAAGGACGTCATAGCAAAACTGATATGGCTCAAAGAGGAACGTCCTGACGTTTACAACAATACAAAATATTTCCTCGACGTAAACGGGTATCTCAAATTCAAATGCACGGGAGAAATGGTTGCTGAATACAGCGGTGCGTCCAGTTACGGGCTTGACCTGAAGAAAAAGACGTGGCTTTCCGTTCTTGCTCTCACAGGACTCGATATGTCAAAACTTCCTCCTCTCGTCAAGAGTACGGACAAGATAGGTTCCGGTTTGACAAAAGAGGCGGCAGAAAAGATGGGCCTTGAAGAAGGCACGGCGGTATTCGGCGGTTGCGACGATACTCAGAGCGCATGCGTCGGTTCCGGTATGAACGGCGACGGCGATATACACATATATCTGGGTACTTCGGCATGGGTAGGAGCCGCAAGCAAGAATCAGACTGCTTTCAAACACGGTGCCGCGGCTATACAGAGCGCGGACGTCAATATGAACCTTGTTGTCGGAATAACGGAGGCTGCAGGCAGCAATATACAATGGCTGATAGACCAGTTTTTCCGTACCGAACAGAAAGAGCTGGGAGAGGGTATTTACGCTTATATGGATAAAGTCATAGAGAGCATACCGCCCGGTAGCAATCATCTTATTTGCACGCCCTGGATGCTTGGAGAGAGATGTCCCGTAAGCACGACGACGACCAGAGCGACGTTGTTCAACATAGGTCCGGAACACACCAGAGAGCATCTTATGAGAGCTGTCTATGAGGGTATAGGCTACAATCTCAGATGGATACTTGAGAATTTTGAAAAGGATTACGGTTTCCATTGCAGGCAATTCCGTATAATAGGCGGCGGCGCACTGGATAACGCGTGGATGCAGATAATAGCGGATATAACGGGGGCTGAATTCGCCATAGTGGACAATCCCCGCAACGCAGGGGCTTTGGGTGCGGCGATTATCGCGCTTATCGGACTGGGAGAACTTGAGAACTTTGAGGCTGCCAAACAATTCGTAAAAGAGAGTAAGACTTACCGTCCCAATCCCGTAAACGCGCATATTTACGACGAAATGTTCCTGACATACAAGAGGCTGTTCAAGAGCCTGAAAAAGACATATTACAAGGCAAACGCATTGAGATTCGGAGGACAAGACAATGATTGACAACAAGATAAAAGAAACCGTAACGAGTTATGCGGCAAAGGTGGTTGCCGAGGGCATGAGCGGCAAGGGCGACCGCATTGCTATGCGTACGAAAGACGGCTTTTGCGTAAACGACGCAGAGGTGTCGTTATGTGACCTTAAGCCTGAAAATCTGATAGAACTTCCTCTCGATACGGACGACAAGGACTATGTGGTTATTGCAAGGCTTTTTGCAAAGCGACCTGAAGTTCATGCGGTACTTTATACTCATGCGCCTTTCGTCTGTGCGGTGGCACGGGCAAAGGCGACTATTCCCGCGGTTCTCGACGATATGACTCAGATTGTCGGGCTTAATTGCAAGACATGCAAGAGCGCGACGACCGAGGACCTCGTAAAGGGACTCAGCAGCAGAAACTCAGTACTCGTTCCCGGAGGCGGCGCGCTCACGGTGGGCAGAACGATGGACGAGGCTTACACCTGCGCACTCGTACTCGACAAGGCGAGCCACGCATACGTCTGCGGCAGCGTTCTTGGCGGAAACAAGACGATTAACTGCATAGAGGCAAAGCTTATGAACGTCATTTATCAGAAGAAGTACAGCAAGATAAATCAGCAAAACATTTCAAAAAGGGAGGGCGAATAAGATGGCTTGGACTAAAGAAGAAGAACTCAGACTGCGCAAGGTCATCAAAGACAGCGGCGTTAACCTGCTCAAAGAAAATCTCGTACAGGGGACGTGGGGCAATACCGCGGTCAGACTGGATGAGGACCATATGCTGGTTACTCCCACGGGACTCGATTATGTCGCTCTTCAGCCTGAAGACATGCCTGTCGTACAGATAAGCGATACGTCTGTATGGAGCGACGGCAAAAAACCCACGAGCGAAAGAAAGATACATGCGGCGATAATGGCTGACAGACCTGAAATCAACGCTACTATACACTCTCATCCGGTATGGTGTTCCGTACTTGCGTCTGCGCGTATCGAACTGCCCGTAATGAGCGACGAAATGCAGAAACTCGTAGGAGGTTCCGCAAGAGTGGGTTCCTACGGTCTGCCGGGAACAAAATCTCTCAGAGTCGGCACAGTCAACGCAATGAAAGGAAGAAACGCGTGCTTTATGGCAAACCACGGCGTATTCTGCGCCGGCAGAGATATGGACGAGGCTTTTGAAATCATCCGCGTTATGGAAAAGAGCTGCAGGGAGTATATCAAACAATGTACTCTCAAGATTACAGGACAGCTTGAATACAGCGACGAGCTGCTGTTCGATTATTTCGTAAGCAAGTATGGCAAATAATACCGATTATCTTCCGCTTGCCGGAAAGACGGTTACTGCAAAACAAGCGCGGGAGCTGAACCCTCTCGTGCTTGCCTATATCGGCGACAGCGTACAGATGCTGTATGCGCGTTGCCGCACGGCAATAGAGTCGGGATGCAAGGCGGGAGTGTTGCATAAGGCGGTATCGCAGGAAGTAAAAGCCCACTCTCAGGCGGTGGCGGCAGAAAGGGTGCTGCCATATCTGACAGAGGAAGAAGAAGGCGTTTATCGCCGCGCAAAAAACAGCCATACCAACAACATCGCAAAAAACGCGACGTCGTACGATTACAGAAAAGCGAGCGGTTTTGAGGCGTTGATAGGTTATCTTTACGTCAGCGGACAAAACGTGAGGCTAAAGGAGATATTTGCAATCGCATCGGCGGACAACGAAAAAGACGGGAGCGAAAAATAAATATCGCTCTCATATATTAAGAAAAGAAATTACCAATCAAAACAAAAGATATCCGCGGTCGTGTTCTGCGGAAACAAGGAGAATATTATGCCACAGGTAAGACCAAAAGTAGTACTTCTCAACCACACCCCAAATCCCGAACAGGTCGTCGCGCTTGCAGCAAAATTGTGTTACAGCGACGCAGACATCATGGACCTCAAGGGAGGCGTAGACGAGAGCGACGTTTCAAAATTCATAGCAAGGCTGGTATCCATGGGACACTTGTCGCCGATAGAACACGCCTCGTTTACATTCGGTATAGAGGGTGTTTCAAGGAGCTTGCTTGCACAAATTACCAGACACCGTATCGCGAGTTTCAGCGTAAAGTCGCAGAGATACGTTGCGGCAAACAAAAAAGGAGCGTTCAATTACGTGATACCGGAATCCATCGAACAGCTCGGAGAAGAATACGTAGAAAAATTCAAAAAGCAGATGGATGAAATACAGGTGTGGTACGATGAGTGGCAGAAACTGCTCGGCGGCGATTGCGAAAAGTCCAACGAAGACGCGAGGTTCGTTCTTCCCAATGCCGCGGAAACAAAAATGGTCGTTACCATGAACGCGAGAGAGCTTATGCATTTCTTCAATCTCAGGTGCTGCAACAGAGCGCAATGGGAAATACGCGACGTCGCATGGCAGATGCTTGCACTCGTGATAAAAGTTGCTCCCACGCTGTTTGCAGATTGCGGTCCCGCATGCGTAAAGGGGGCATGTTCCGAAGGCAAGATGAGTTGCGGCAAGATGACTGAGGTCAGAGAAAAGAGGAAAAATCTGAAATAATGTTATCGATAGGCAAAAACGCTGTCAGAGAACTTATAGACAGCGACAAAAAGATAAACAAATTGTATGTGCTTAAAGGGGCTCACGACCTCGATAAGATAATCGAAGGAGCGAGGGCTAAAGGAGCGCGCATAGAGTTTTGCGACAAACGCGTCATGGACAAGCTGGCAGGAGAGCTGAGGCATCAGGGGGTTATAGCCGAGAGTCGCGATTTTGTATATTCAACGCTTGAAGATTTGTTGAATATCGCTAAAAGCAGAGGAGAAAAAGCGTTTATCGTTATACTTGACGGAATAGAGGACCCGCACAATCTGGGCAGCATACTCAGAGTGGCAGAGTGCGCAGGAGTACACGGCGTCGTGATTCCTTCAAGAAGGAGTGCGGACGTAAACGAAACCGTGATGAGAATTTCCGCAGGCGCGGCAAACCATATGGCAGTCGCAAAGGTAGGAAACATCAACGACGCGATAAGAAAGCTCAAGGAAGAATTCGTAAACGTCGTTTGCGCAGATATGGGCGGAGAAAGCATTTACGATGTTGACTTTGACAGCGACGTCGCGATAGTTATAGGCAGCGAGGGGTTCGGCGTAAAAGAGCTGACTGCAAAGCTTTGCGACAGAACTGTGGCTATTCCTCAGCGAGGCAAGGTAAATTCTCTCAATGCGTCGGTCGCATGCGGCATAGTCTGTTACGAGGTCGTAAGACAGAGGTATGCAAAGTGAATCTTAAAGACGACGTCGTTTTGATAAAAGAAAGCAGATTGGGCAGCCTTCAGGCAACTGAAGAATTGCTGACGAGATACAAAAGCCTTGTTATTTCCGTGGCAAGGCAGTATTTTCTCGTCGGGGCAGGCGACGAAGACCTGATACAGGAGGGCATGATAGCTTTGTACAGGGCGATTGACGCATACGACGTCGGTTCAAAGGTGCCTTTTTCCGCTTTTGCTTACAGCTGTGTAAAAAACAGAATAATCGATGTCGTAAAGGCGGCAAACAGAGATAAGCATAAGGCTCTCAACAATTACGTGTCCATTTATGACGTCGACTGTTCTATGAGTGCGACCTCAGCCGAAGATACGGCTATAATGCGTGAAAACTCAATACAGGTAAAGAAAAGCATACAGGACAATCTGACGGGTGAAGAGGTTGCGATACTAAAGCTGTATCTTGACGGCAGGAGTTACCGAGATATTGCATTGCAGACCGGAAAGAGCGAAAAAAACGTGGACAACGCGTTGCAGAAGATAAAGAAAAAGGTGCGTGCCGCGTTGAAAAAGAACACATAAAACAGTCTTCTTTGCCTTGCAGCGCAAAAAGTTTTTCTGCCTCAGGGCATTTAAAATGTACGCGGACAGGAGGAAAGGTCGTGAAAATTCTGACAGCGTATTTCTCTCACAGCGGAGAAAACTATTTTTCAGGGAAAATACTCAACGTAAAAAAAGGCAATACCGCGATAGTTGCAGAAAAGATTGCAAGGCTCACGGGTTGCGATTTATTTGAAATCAAAAGAGAAAAAGAATATCCCGTGTCCTACAAAGATTGTGTAAGGGAATCAAGGGAAGAACTTGCCGCAGATGCGCGTCCCTTGCTTGCACGCAACGTCGACGTGAACGGTTACGACGTCGTGATTTTAGGGTATCCCAACTGGTGCGGTACTATGCCTATGCCGGTATTTACTTTTCTTGAAAGCGCGGATTTTTCGGGCAAAAAAATATTTCCTCTGTGTACAAACGAGGGCAGCGGACTTGCAAAGAGCGTTTCCGACGTGTTAAGGTTATGTCCTGACGCGCAAGTAATGCCGGGGCTTTCTATAAAGGGAAGTAACGCAGACGTCTGCGACGATATTCTGCGCAAATGGCTTGAAGACAACGGATTGCTTTGACGTTTTATAAGGGGGATTTATGGACGACAAAATAAAAGAGTATCTCGAAAAAATCGACAAGGTCATAGAAAAAGGAAAGTTCAAGGACAACTGGAACAGTCTGAGCGCGCACAAAACTCCCGACTGGTACAGAAACGGAAGGTTCGGCATTTTTATACACTGGGGCGTATACAGCGTACCCGCTTTCGGCAATGAGTGGTATCCGAGGCGTATGTACGACAAACTCGACCCCGTTCATTATTTTCACGTCAAAAAATACGGCAAAGATTTTGAGTACCGTATGTTTATCGATATGTTCAATCCCGGCGCGTTCAACGCCTCCGCATGGGTCAGACTGTTCAAAGATGCAGGCGCGAAGTTTGTAATGCCCGTGTGCGAGCATCACGACGGAATCAAGATGTACGACAGTTCGCTTAACCGTTGGAATACAATGGCATTAAAAGGCAGAGATTACGCTGCCGAAATCAGAAAGAGCGCGCAGGACGAAGGTTTAGAGTTTCTTGCGTCCAATCATAGGGCAGAACACTACTGGTTTATGAATTTTGCAAGAAAAAATTTCCCTGAGAGCGAAGTAGTTAAAAACGAAGATTTACGCGACCTTTACGGACCGGCATATTGTCCTCCCAGCGGTAATGCGAGGAAAACCGATAAAGAGATATTTGCTGACGAGGAGTGGTTGTGCGACTGGCTTGCTTCTGCCTGCGAAATGGCAGACAGGCTCAGACCTTCGGCAGTATACTTCGACTGGTGGATTCAGAAATCAGAGTTCAAACCTTATCTCAAGAAGTTTCTCGCGTATTACTATAACAGAGGAGAGGAGTGGGGCAAACAGGTTACCGTGTTTTACAAAGTCGGTGCGGTTATGAAAGGTTGCGCTACATTTGACGTGGAGCGTGGACAGGTATCAGACATCAAAGCGGACGTATGGCAGAACGACACGTCGACTGCGAGAAACAGCTGGTGCTATACCGCATCCAACGTGTTTAAACCTGCTGAAGAAATAATTTGTAATATGGTTGAAGTTGTATCTAAAAACGGTTGTTTTATGCTCAACGTAGGACCTAAAGCAGACGGCAGTATATGCGATGAAGAACAGAAAATACTCGGCGATATAGGCAAGTGGATGAAAATCAACGGAGAGGCTATATACGGTTCGTCGCCGTGTGAAGTCGGATTCGGAGAGGGCAAAAAGAGAAGGAGTGGCTCGTTTGTTGAAAAGGTCAGATTTTGCTCAAAGGATTACCGCTTTACATATAAAACAGGGGCGATATATGTATTTCCTATGCTTGCGAAATACCGCAGAAAGTTTGATATAAAGAAACTTGCGTTTTCAGGAGAACACGGGATAAGGTATACGATAAAGGACGTAAAACTTCTCGGCAGCGACGCTGAGATAGAGTATACTCACGACGAAAGAGGACTGCATATTATTCTTCCTGAAAATCCCGGGCTGCCTTTCCCGTATTGTTTCAGGATAGAAATAGATTGATAACAGACACGGGCAGGAAAATTGTTGAAAACGTTTAGACTCTCTGTCAGTATCCGTCATTTGTTTCAAAACGCTTTACCTGTGCCGGCATTTGAGCTATAATGAAAACGGATAAAAAGACAGGCTACAAGGAGAAAAACATGAAGAAGATTTCAACGCTTGCGCTTATAGCGCATGACCAGAAAAAGGCTGAGATGGTAAGCTGGGCGATGAAGAATAAAGATTCGCTTGCAAGATTTAATCTTTGCGGAACGGGAACGACGGCAAAACTTGTAGGAGATGCGACGGGACTTGACGTAAAGAGATATCTGTCAGGTCCTCTCGGCGGCGACCAGCAGATAGGTGCAAAGATAGCAGAAGGAGAGATAGACGCGGTGGTATTCTTCTGGGACCCGCTCAATGCTCAGCCGCACGACCCTGATGTAAAGGCATTGTTGCGCATAGCCGTAGTATACGATATTCCGATAGCTACAAATACTGCTACCGCAAATTACGTCATCACGTCGACTTTGCTTAACTGACAGAAAATCGGACGGGCGTATGCCTGAGTTATTGAATAAGCTACAAAAAACAAGGCGCGTCGAAAGGCGCGTTTTTTCGTTGTTTTCCACAAAAAACCGATGCTGAAGATACGTCGGTTTTGAAAGCGAGTATATTGAGTAGGGGCAACGACAAGAAGTTGTTGAAACATAGGATATACGTATTCAAAAATAAGTGTGGTCAATTTAATACGTCAATAAAAAAAGCCCTTGAATTCAAGGGCTTATTTTTGTTATATTGAAAACTCTTGCTTAATATTTTTTAAAATCACAGATTTTTAAGGATTGCCTCTGTCATTTCTCTTGTGCCGAGGACGGGCTTGCCTTCTTCTGCAAGGTCGGCTGTGCGCGCACCGTCGTTCAAAGTCTTTTCCACAGCGGCGTCGAGAGCGTCTGCCTCTTTCTTGAGGTCAAAAGCGTATCTCAGCATCATTGACGCAGAGAGAATAGTCGCTATCGGGTTTGCTATATTTTTGCCTGCGATTGTGGGAGCAGAGCCGTGAATAGGCTCGTAAAGCCCTCTTGTGGTTTCGTTGAGGCTTGCAGAAGGCAGTATGCCTATGCTGCCCACGCATTGCGACGCGAGGTCTGACAGTATGTCGCCAAACAGGTTGCCGGTAACGATGACGTCAAACTGGGACGGGTCGCGTACAAGCTGCATAGCCATATTGTCGACCAGTACGTCTTCGAGGATAACGTCGGGATAGTCTTCGTGGATATCGTGTACGACCTTGCGCCATACGCCTGAAGTCTTGAGAACGTTTGCCTTATCCACGCTGGATACTTTTCCGCGGCGTTTCTGAGCAAGCTCAAAAGCAAGGCGGCAAATGCGTTCTACTTCGAGTTCTCCGTACGCCATTACGTCATAACCCTCTCTGCCGAATTTGCCCTCTCTTATTCCCTTTTCACCAAAGTAAATTCCGCCGATAAGTTCTCTTACGACAAGCATATCGATATTTTTTGGATTTTTGAGGGGACAAACGTTGGAAAGAGCGTCAAACAGTTTTGCAGGACGCAGATTTGCGTAAAGTCCCATTGCCTTTCTTACACCGAGAAGTGCGCGTTCGGGGCGTTTTTCGTAGGGGAGAGAGTCGTACTGAGGACCGCCTACCGCGCCAAGCAGAACGCTGTCGCTTTTAAGGCATTTCTCAAGGCTTTCGGCGGGGAGAGGCTCTCCGTACTTGTCATAAGCCGCACCGCCGCAGATGCTGTATTCAAAATTAAACGTATGATTGTATTTGCTGCCTATTTCCTTCAAGACTTCTACTGCAGCAGAAGTAACCTCCGGACCGATACCGTCGCCGGGGATGACGGTGATATTGTATTTCATTTTGCCTCCGTCAATTGAATTTGTCCGCTTTTATTGCGTTGATAAGACCGCCGCACTCTATAATGTTCTGTATAAACTTGGGGAAAGGAGCAGCCTGCCAGGTTTTGCCCGTCGTAACGTCGGTGATAACGCCGGTATCGACGTTGACTTCGACGGTGTCGCCTGCGCTTATTCCGTCGACCGCATCCGGGCATTCGAGGATATAAAGCCCGATATTGAGCGCGTTGCGATAGAAGATACGCGCAAACGATTTTGCTATAACGATAGAAACGCCGCAGCCTTTAATCGCGATAGGAGCGTGTTCTCTCGAAGAACCGCAACCGAAGTTTTTGCCTGCGACAATGATATCGCCTTCTTTCACTTCGCCGTAAAATTCAGGGTTGGTATATTCCATGCAATGTTTTGCAAGTTCTTTCGGGTCGAAAGTCGAAAGATAAGTTGCAGGTACTATGATGTCGGTATCGATGTCGTCGCCGAATTTAAAAACTTTTCCTTTTATCATAAATCAGTCCTCCAGTTTGTCTGCGCAGGTGATTTTGCCTGCAATTGCGCTCGCCATAGCGGTAGCGGGGGACGCGAGATAAATATAGCTGTCCTTTGCGCCCATCCTGCCTATAAAGTTGCGGTTGGTAGTCGTTACGGCAACTTCGCCGCTTGCGAGAATTCCCATGTGTCCGCCGAGGCAGGGGCCGCAGGTGGGTGTCGAAACGATTGCGCCGCCTTTGATAAAAGTGGAGATATAACCTTTTTCGAGAGCCTCAAGATATATCTTGTTGGTCGCAGGGATGATAATCGTGCGCACGTTCTTATTTACGTGTCTGCCTTCAAGGACTTTGGCAGCCTGAGCAAGGTCGCTTATTCTGCCGTTGGTGCAACTTCCAATGACTACCTGGTCGATTTTTATATCCTCTTTGAGTTCGTCGACGAACTGAGTGTTTGAGGGAAGGTGTGGTTTTGCGACTATCGGACGGATTGCGGACAAATCGATGTCGATAATCTGTTCGTAAGCGTCGTCGTCGCACGGCTCGAAACGGGGGAAGGTTTTATTGCATGACTCCGTTGTGTATGCGTCGGTAACTTCGTCAATCGGGAATACGCCGTTTTTCGCGCCGCACTCGATTGCCATATTGCATATAGTGAAACGGTCGTCTGCTGTCATATATTTCACGCCTTCGCCAAAGAATTCAATAGACTTGTAAAGCGCGCCGTCCACACCTATTTTGCCTATGATGTAAAGTATTACGTCTTTTCCGCTTATTTTGTCTGAAGGTTTGCCTGTGAGATTGAATCTGATGGCAGAGGGAACTTTGAGCCAAATCTTGCCGCTCATCATAATGCCTGCAATGTCGGTGCTGCCCACGCCGGTAGAGAACGCGCCCAGCGCGCCGTATGTACAGGTGTGGCTGTCCGCGCCGATGATGACGTCCCAGGGCTTAGCTATGCCTTTTTCAGGCAGCAGAGCGTGTTCGATACCCATTTCTCCGACGTCGAAAAAGTTTTCAACGCCTTTTTCACGTGCAAAGTCGCGTACGATTTTGCACTGTTTTGCTGACTGGATATCACGGTTTGGAGTGAAGTGGTCGAGAACGAACGCAACTTTTTTCGCATCGCACAGCGCGCATCCGCTCTTGTTGAATACGTCAATCGCAACGGGAGCGGTAACGTCGTTTGAGAGCGCGGTATCCGTTTCCACCAGTACGAGATTGCCCGCTTTGAGGGCGGGGTCCGTAGCTTTGATTCCCAGCTTTTTAGCGAGAATCTGTTGAGTCATTGTAGCTTTCATATAAAAAATCCTCGTTTTGAGTTTATTCCTTGTTTTTTTAGTAGTTGCCCTTTCAGTCGATTGAGTGATTTACTGTCGTTTTTGGGGAACGGAGTGAGTATCAATAATCGAATCTTTGCGCTCTGCGTTTTTTGACCACGAGAACGATTACTATCGCCGTTGCGACGATAACGATTGCAAATACGACAATAAGCGTAATCTGAAGGGGAGTGATGCCTTCGGTTATAAGATTGGCGGTTTTGACGTAGCCCACCATATCGTTATAAACAATCTTCGTCCACTCTGATGACGTATCGAGTTTTTCCTGCGCAAGGGTGATTTTGTCGCCGTCGGACATTGTACCCAGCACTTCGCTGTTTTCGTCCGGGAGGAGATATACGTTTATGATTCCGCCCAGAGAACCTGCCGATACTGTCGCGTCTTTAGAAAAAGAAGGCAGTTTAAAGTTGGTATATCTGCTTGCGTATTCTTTTTGAATATAGCCGTAAGTCAGAGTGCCGTCGTCGCTCACGATGCACACTTTGTACCAGCCCCAGACATGGGTGCCGTTGTCTTCGGCGACGTTGTCAACCACGATGAGCAGTTGGTCGATACCCACGGTCGCCACGATGTCGTCGGATACGTAAGGATACATATAAATCGATGTGTTTTCGTGAAGTGCCTGAGCGTATTTGCCCACCGCGGTATCCTCGTTTGCCTCAAGCAGAGAGAGAGATTCTTTGGGGATATAAGCGGTTTTTCCTTCTTCGTTCCTGACGTAGTAATATCCGTCCTGTTCAGCGAGAGCGAGTACGTATCCGCCTTGCCCGACGGTATATTCAACCTTGAGGTTTTTAGGAGAATAATAAGCGTCCGTCTGCGTGTTTGCTTTGCCTACCCTGAGCAACGCATACTGCGAGGGATTCTGGTAAACAACGCTGTCGAACACGTTGTAATAAGTCAGAGCCGCATTATCGTACGTGCCTGAGCAAACGTATTGTTTTATGCTTTTGTCAGCAACGCTCTGCGCGAGAAGATAAGTTACGTTGTCGTCTTTAAATATACGTATCTTACCGTCAAAACAATCTCCCGTCAGTTTTTTGAAGGAATAGCCTGCCGGATTTACCGCGTAAATGCCGTCGTCAGACAAAGCGTATATGACACCGTTTGCATAGGCGAGCGAATTTATTTTAAGCGCGTCGAGCTGCACAAACGATTCCGTTCCCGTACTGGTAGTAGAAGAGCATAGCTTGCCTGAAGAGTTGAAGTATATCGTTTCTCCTGCGGCGAAAAAGTCTGAAGAAGACGAGAAGTTTTTGAGAGAAACGCCCTGTCTGTTCCATTGTTTTGACGTGAGGTCGCCGTAATATACGCAGTCATATGCAGGTACGCCGTCGGCATAAGCCTGTTCTGCGCGCGCCATACAGTAAATCCTGTTTCTTTCTGCGTCGTAATATACAAAATCGTAACCGCCCATTGTAATGCCGTTGGACGTCTTTTCGTTTACGTAAAATTCATTGTTTGCAATATCTTCTTCGCTGACGTCGAATATGCGCAGCGCGTTCATGCCTGTAGCTATCGAAACCGGCTCAAGGCTGTAAGGGAAGGCGGTGAAGGAAACGGTTTCGGTACTCTCGCCCTGCACGACCGATATAAGGAAAATGTAATCGCCGTTCATAGCTATGCTGCGACTTTTGCCGGCATAAGCTGATGAGAGTGTAAAAGAGCCGTTTTCCGCGGCGAGAACGAGTTCGTTTTTATTAGTAGTATAAGCTATTGCCCCGCCGTACGCAGCGTATGACGATGTGTCGTCCGTATAAATTTTTATTTCGTCCGCGACAGCGGCAGGGGTGCTGAAAACAGCCGCTGTAACTACCAGCGCAAAGCATAAAATACAAACAGACAATGCAAAAACCGATTTTTTCATAGTCCTTATTATATCATAAAGATTATAAAAGTACAAATGTTTTTTAAAGCGCGCAAATATGCACGCGCGTGTAAAAAGTCGCCGTAAGAACAATGTCGGATTGACAATGCTCCGGCACAGGCAGTATAATTATTTTAATATGTGCAAGGAGAGAATTATTTGATGAAACCTCATTATGCAGACGTGAAAATTACTGAAATAAATGCTATAAGGCGTTACGCAAGCGGTTTTCCGTACGACGAAAACGGAAAACAGACAGAAGTTTGCCTGGACGGGAAGTGGAAATTCAGATTATGTAAAAATCCTTTTGAAATCCCTGTAGGGTATGAGAAAGATGACGCAGACCTGTCATCGTTCGGAGAGATAAAGGTGCCGTCCGAGTGGCAGATAGAAGGATACGACACTCCGATATATACAAATTATATCTATCCGTATGCTCTTGAGCAGAACAATCTTCTCAAGGTTCCGCACGTAAAGGACGAACTCAACACCGTCGGATGTTACGTTACGACTTTCAGGGTCGACAAGACGGATAAGAGGATATTCATACGGTTTGACGGTGTAAACAGTTGCGCCGACGTTTACGTCAACGGCAAGTTCGTAGGTTACAGTGAGGACACTTTCGACTTTCAGGAATACGAGATAACCGACGTTGTCAGAGAAGGCGAGAATAAACTTGCGGTAACCGTATACAGATATTGCACGGGCAGTTACCTTGAAGACCAGGATATGTGGAGATTGTCAGGCATATTCAGGAGCGTTCATCTGATATACAAGCCAAAAGTTCAGATTGCGGATTTTTACGTTACGTGTTCGTTAAACGATACTTTTGACAGCGCGGAATTTGAGGCAAAGGTAAAACTTTCAGCGGTAGGAAAAACGCTTGAGAAAGGCAAAATAATCGTTACTCTGACAAGGGAAGGCAAAGCCGTAGCCTCTATGAGTGCAGACGTCGCGCTTGCCGACGGGGAACAGAAAAAAACCGTATTGAAAACGGTTGTCGGCAATCCCTTGCTCTGGTCGCACGAGAAACCGGAACTTTACGACCTTGAAGTCAGGCTTGAAGACGACGGCACGTTTGCAGACCTCAGAAAGACGAGATTCGGTTTCAGAAAAGTTGAGATTGCTCCTATGAAAAACGGCAGGGGACCGTTTATACTTCTCAACGGCAAGCCGATAAAAATCTGCGGCGTAAACAGACATGAGTTTCATCCTGAGTACGGACACGCTGTACCGCAAAATTTAATCAAATCCGATTTGTTGCTATGCAAGGCGAACAACATCACGGCAATACGCACCAGCCATTATCCCAACAGCGACGCGTTTTACGATTTATGCGATGAGCTGGGCATACTGGTCATGAGCGAAACCAACCTTGAAACCCACGGACTTGCGCGGTGGATACCTGCAGGCGACCTGAAATGGACGGAGTCTTGTCTGCAACGCGCCTGCAACATGGTCAACAGACTTAAGAATCACCCGTGTATAATAAGCTGGTCGTTGGGCAACGAGGCGGGATACGGTTCAAACTTCGTGCGCATGCGCGACGCTATAAAAGAGATAGACAAGACAAGATTTATACATTACCATCCTGACCAGACGGGAAAGGTGGGAGAAGTACTCAGCGGTATGTACGTCAAGATGGAAGATACAGAACCGATTGCAAACAACAAGACGTTTATGCATTGCGCGGCGTTCTGGGCGGTTTTCGGCACCAGATATACGCCGGATATGTATAAGGATTTGCCGTTTATCGAGTGCGAATACGCGCATTGTATGGGCAACAGCCTGGGCAATTTTTCAGATTACTGGGATATGTTCAAAAAATACGACCGTCTGTCGGGCGGCTTTATCTGGGATTTTGCAGACCAGACTATTCTGCGCAGAGAAAACGGTGTGGAGAAATGGCTGTACGGCGGCGATTTCGGCGACAAACCCAATGCCGGTAAATTTGCTTTCAACGGTATAGTGAGAGGCGACCGTTCTCCCAACCCTGCGCTGTATGAAGTGAAAGAGCAGTACAGACAAGTCGACTTTACTTTTGAAAACGGCAGATTGAAGGTGCTGAACAGATATCGTTTCACCGATTTGTCAGAATTCGATATGACGTATACGGTAACGGCTGAAGGCGAAAAGCTGTCTGAGGGAAGTGTCGCGGTAGCCGGTGCGCCGGACAGCGTAACGGAATACGAGATTCCGTACATAAAACTCAAAGAAGGAAAAGAGTGCGTACTCGACGTTTCTCTTCGTCTTAAGAAAGATGAGCCGTATGCCACTAAAGGACACGTCGTCGCAAGCGCGCAGTTTGTACTCAGTCCTTACGATTTTGCTAAGCCGCAGTTGAAAAAGGGTGCGTCCGCAAAGCGTGAAAAGGACGCGACTGTTGTTTCTTGCGGAAATACAAAATATACGATAGCAAACACGGGTACGATAATTTCGATAAAGAAAGACGGCAAAGAATTGCTGTCGTCGCCTTTAAAACCCAACTTCTTCAGAGCTACTATCGACAACGACAGCATGCCTCACGTGCCTGAATTTGTGGGTAAGTACTTCTTGTTGCTTTACAAATACAGGAGCGCGCAGAAGAGGATGCGCGGCAGAGTGAAGAGCGTAAAGGAAGAGAACGGAAAAGTAGTCGTCGAAACGCGCTGGCATATGACTTATCTGAAGTCGCTGACAACCCGCTACGTCTTCGGTGAAGACGGAGTAATGCTTGAAATGAAAGTAACCCCGTGGCTGTCGCTTGAAAGGTACGGTTTCACTTTCAGACTGTCTGAGGGGGTCGACGGACTTGAGTTTTACGGACTCGGACCTCATGAGAACTATTGCGACAGAGCGACTGCGGCAAGACTGGGTGTTTACGAAGGAAATGCAGAAGACTTTATCCACGACTATCTTGTACCGCAGGAAAACGGCAATCATACCGGCATAAGATATGCCCGTATAGGAGGGGAAAACGGAGTCCGGATAGAGGCGGTGAACGCACCGTTTGAAATGACGGTACATCCTTATACCTGCGAAACTCTGTTTAAGGCGCAACATCTGCATGAGCTAAGCAGAGAGAACGCTCTTACGGTTTGCATAGACGGAAAGCAGCGCGGTGTGGGAGGAGATGTGCCTGCCATTGCCAACGTAAAGAAAAAATATAAAATCACTCCTCGCAAAGAGCATACGCTCAGTGTGATTCTCAGAGTCTGATACCGGGCGGAAATTGTAAAAAAACGTTGATTTTGCGTTGTTAACACGACTTTCGGCGTCAAACGTCAAAGAATTTAGGCGCAGTTTTTACAATATATGTTGCCTATATCTGAAAATTGTGCTAATATCAACTTATATGGGAAAAGACAACAGAAGACGCAACAATAAAAAGAAATTCCGTGATTCATACGAGCCGCAGGGGGATGCGGCGGCACTTGCAACTCCTCTTGAACAGCTTGGGCTGAGCGAGAAAACAGAAGGCATATTGCGCGACGGCGGCATAACGTGTGCCAGGGACATTGCAAAAAGGCGCATGCAGGAGATGTACCGTATCAGGTACGTCGGGAAAAGAGAGTGCGTCGAGGCAGGCAACGCTCTAAAAAAACTGGGACTTGCTTACAGACCTGAAGAGCCTAAGGCTGAAAATCCGAAACAGGTCGATAAAAAACAAGAAATTGCACAGCAAAAGCAGGCTGATGTCCGCAAACAGCAAAAACAGCAGAAGGAAACGGACAACAATGGGAAACAACAACCCAATCAATCCGTTCAGGGCAAGAATCAGAAAAACAAGCAGCCTGAAGTAAAAGACAAGAACGGCAGACCGAAGTACGATTACAGGCCTTACGACAATGTCAGTCTGTACGAACTGGTATACGGAAAGAGAGAAAAACCGGCTCCCGAAAAACCGCAGAAGGAACAGCTTACTCCTGACAGTATCGTCAAATTCTGCCGTCAGGGCAAATGGGGATACAAGGACTGGAAAGGCAACGTGCTTATTCA
>CALWHB010000023.1 GCA_944380275.1 uncultured Christensenellaceae bacterium
GGACACGGCAACTTCGGCAGCGTGGACGGAGATCCTCCGGCGGCGTACCGTTACACCGAGGCGAGACTGTCCAAGATAGCCAACGAAATGATACGCGACATCGACAAAAAGACGGTTGATTTTTATCCCAACTTCGACGATACGCGTGAACAGCCCGTCGTACTTCCCGCACGTTATCCCAATCTTCTCGTAAACGGTTCTGACGGTATCGCGGTAGGTATGGCGACCAGCATACCTCCTCACAACCTCGGCGAGGTAATCGACGGTACGGTGGCACTTCTCGACAATCCGGAACTGGACATCGACGAGCTTATGGAATATATCCCCGCACCCGACTATCCTACGGGCGCGGTAATCATGGGCAGGAGCGGCATAAAGAAGGCGTACCGCACCGGTAAGGGCAACGCAATCATACGCTCAAAAGTCGACATTGAGGAAATGAGCAACGGCAAGAGCCGTCTGATAATCACAGAGATACCTTATCAGGTAAACAAGGCTAACCTTATCATCGCAATTGCAGACCTCGTAAAACAGAAGAAAGTAGAGGGCATAAGCGATATTCACGAGCAGTCCGACCGCGAAGGCATGAGAATAGTCATAGAAATCAAAAAGGATTTCAATCCGCAGGTAGTGCTGAATCTGCTTTACAAGCACACGCAGCTGCAGGTTTCCAACTCTATGATTATGCTTGCTCTTGTTGACGGAACGCCTAAAATCCTCAATCTCAAAGAGATTCTCGAAGAGTACATAAAGCATCAGAAATCGGTAATCGTACGCCGCACGCAGTACGACCTTGACAAGGCTCAGGAAAGAGAGCATATCGTCAAAGGACTGGTTGTTGCGCAGGCAAATATCGACGAAGTCGTCGCAATCATACGCAAATCGCCGGACAGAGCGACCAGTGCGGCAAGACTTATGGAGAGGTTCGAGCTTTCTGAAAAACAGGTCAACGCAATCCTCGACATGAGATTGCACAGACTCAATCAGCTTGCTGTACACGAACTGCAGGAAGAACTCGACGAACTCGACAAACTGATTGCAGACCTCAAGAATATTCTGGAAACTCCTCAGAGAGTAGTCGATATAATCAAAACAGAACTTCTCGAAATCAAAGCTAAGTACAACGACCCCAGAAGGAGCGAGCTGTCCTACGATTACAGCGATATAGACATAGAAGACCTTATCGACGAAGAAGACCTCATCGTATCCGTTACTCACGACGGATACATCAAGCGTATGGGAGTGGACGAATACCGCGTGCAGAAGAGAGGCGGCATAGGCGTAACCGCACACAAGACAAAAGAAGAGGACTTTGTAGAAAACGTCATAGCCACCAACACGCACGACTATCTTATGTTCTTCACCAACAAGGGCAAGGTATACCGCTGCAAGGGCTATCAGATTCCCGAAACGGGCAAGAACAGCAAGGGCAGAGCAATTGTCAATCTGCTCAATCTCGGCGACGGAGAAGAGGTCAACGCTTACGTATCGGTACCTCGCGATATGAAAGAGGGCTATCTCGTAATGGCTACCAAAGAAGGTCTTATAAAGAAGACGGCTCTCGAAGAGTTTGAACGCATACAGACCAACGGCAAGATAGCCATTTCTCTCGTGGGAGAGGACGAGCTTATCAGCGTACAGCTCACCGACGGCACCAACGAAATCCTTATGGCGTCCAGCGGAGGCAAGTGCATAAGGTTCAAAGAAGAGGACGTACGTCCCACCGGCAGAACCAGCCAGGGCGTCAAATCCATACGTATGGACAAGGGAGAGAGAGTCGTCGACATGACTATCGTCAAAGAAGGCTGCGACGCGCTCACGATTACAGAAAACGGTTACGGCAAGCGCACAGACCTCTCAGAGTACACGTTGCAAGGCAGAGCGGGCAAAGGCGTAAAAGTAGGCGTGCTTAACGACAAGACGGGCAACGTGGTCAATCTCAAGCTGGTAAATCCCGAAACGGACGACCTCATCATTATTGCAGACAACGGCATAACGATAAGAGTCAAAGCCGGCGACGTTTCAAAGATGGGCAGAAATACCCAGGGCGTCAAGATTATGCGTATGAAAGACGCAAACAGCAAGGTATCCGCGTTTACGGTAGTTCCTCACGACGACGGCGAACAGACAGAGGCCCCTGCAGAAACGGCAGCGGAAACTCAGGCACAGACTTCAGATACTTCCGCTCAGCAGACACAAGGCGGAGAGTCTTCTGAAAACTGAAAAGGCATAAGCTGAATCAATGACAAAAGCCCCGTTGTAAAACGGGGTTTTGTTTTGTCTTATCCGTTTTCAAATAATGTAAACATCGGTTTGTATGTTAAAAATCCAACCGGTTTTTCAATAAAAAAATTTCTTCCCGTGTAGGTTAAATACGGTTTTGAGATAAAAATGCCGTCGCACACGGGCAGGACAATGGAATAAAAAAAGCATTGCATACGGCAAAAAAACGAGGAATAAAAAAGTTAAAAGACAGCTGAAAAAATGCGAAATCGTTTCAATTCGTTATTGCGCGCAAAGTCGCTTTATGATATGATATAAGTAATAAAAATTACGAGGATTTTTCATGGATGCGCAAAACGGGGAAACGCTCGACAAAAAGAAAATATTAAGTTATACCGCAAAGAAAAGAGCGGTAATTGCCACGGCGGCGGTGATATTGTCCATCGTCGCGCTCTGTTTTGTCAAGACATATGTAGCCGTAACCTTTATAGCGATTCCCATAATAGTTGCCGCGGCTTTCGTTGCCGATAAAATCCTTATAATAGTGCGCCCCGACATATACGGCAGCGACATGTTGAAAAGAGGCAGGACTCCCGTAATCGCGACCTGCACCGTCGTTGCGGTATTTACGGCGATATGTCTGATATCCGGGATAGTCGGCTATCAGATTGCTATGTATACCGCCCGCAACGCAAACGTCGTGGATACTTTCGACAATATAGACGATGCCGTAGATTATCTTCAGACAAGCGGTCTGTCTGAAAAATATACGATAACCGTACATATGACGACGACCGGCAGAGAGGAATATAAAATCACCGCTGATTTTTCACCTAAAAGCGGAGAATATGACCTTGAAGACTTTTCCGGGTTCAAGGACGTTGAAGAAAACGAAGACAAAATAACGGTAAAGCTTAAGGCTTACACTCTTGAATACAACGGTGAAAAAATCGCATATTATGTGCTTAACGAAAAGCATCTCAACGCAAAAATAGAGATAAAAGAGGGCGTGATAACCGTTGTGGATTACGGGCAGGCGTTCGGGTTGGTTCTCGGCGCGGCTTTCGGTGCGGCGGCACAGATTGCAATAATAGTAGTGGTTTATATCGCAGGCATAATCGCCGCAATAGTGCCGTCAGAAATATACTTTGAAAAACTTATAAGAAACGAGGCTCGCAGGTGTGACCCGCAGCAAGAGTAGAGCTGACGCGAAACATAACAATGCAAAAAATCGAAACAGCGGGTGTGACCCGCGGCAGGAGTAGCTGTCGCAAAGCAGGCACATTTCAAAAAGCGACAAAAAATGCGGTTGTACCCCGCGGCAAGAGTAGCTGTCGCAAGACGTTTACGGTAAAAACAATCCGTCTGCCGGTATAAGGCAGGCGGATTTTTAATCTGACGACGTTTTTCGCAGCATAGCGTATACCGGTATGCCGTGAAAATCAGCTTTTTCTAAAAGAGAAAACCCCAGTTTTTGATAAATGCGCACGTTTTCTTCGTTGTGAGTTTCAAGATACACGTTTGAGTTTCCGCACAGGCGGTCTATCGTTTTGCGCAACAGACCTTTGCCTCGCGCCTTTTTGGCGACGCCGATATTCTTTATATAGCAATCGGTCTGAGGATTGAAATATTTGTCTGACAGAGTGTGGGCGAAATTCACGTATTCTTCCGCAAGGGCAAAGGAGTCCTTGTTTACAACAGCAAAGAATTCGCGTGAAAGAAAATCGTCAGAGAAGAAATCTTTTGAAAGTCGTTCTCTGTCGCGCGGTTGTTTTACGCTTGCAATCACGTTGCAATCGTCGTCTGTATAAGTAAAGTCGAGTGCGCAGAAAACCTCGTACAAGAAAAAAGCTCTGATACCCTTATCAAGAGTTTTTTCGTCAAAAAAAAGGCGGTAAGCTTTGTAATCGCAGAACATATCCGCAAAAGCCTCGCTTATTTTTACAAGTTCTTCCTCTCTGATTTTTCTCATAATGCCTCCGTCTAAGAGATTGCGACAACGACATTTTAGCACAAACACGTGACAAAGTCAAACGGGTGCCGGCTTGCCGCGTCGGCAACGGGAAGACTTTGCAACGATACAAATCTCATAATTGCCGCAAAACTTCAGATGTTGAGTAAACTATCCGGTAAAGCTGTGATGTCTTAAGAAGGCAACAGAAAAGGCGCGACAATCGGCAAGGGCAGCTCTGGCATATCGAGAAAAAATGACCCGGTTTGCTCCGGGTCTTTTGATTGTTTGTATTAATAAATTTTGCGGATATGTTTCCGATTTTGCTTATCGGTCAATATTTTGTCAGTCCAGCAGCAGAGCAGCCGCGCCCAATATACCTGCGTCGTTTTGCAGCGACGCGATTTTCACTTCCACGCGAGGGTTGAATTTCGCACCGAAGGATTCTTCGTCCATCATCTTCTGAAGAGGTACGGTAAGACGTTCTTTTTCTTTTGAAATCGCTCCGCCGAGGAGTATTACGTCGGGGCGGAAGATGTTGGCGAGGTTGACAAGTCCTTCACCCACATATCTGATATATGTGTCTACGACTTTCTGTGCCTCTTTATCTCCGCGTTTAGCCGCGACGAAAGCCGTCATACCGCTGACTTTGCCCTCTTTTGCCGCCTCTTCGTGCATAAGAGAGGAAGGAGCTTTTTCCATTGCCGCTTTTGTCTGACGAATAAGCGCGCTTACCGATGCGTAAGCCTCCCAGCAGCCTCTTCTGCCGCAGTTGCAACGTTCGCCGTCTGCGACTATGACCATGTGTCCCGGTTCCGCTCCGGCGCACTCTCTGCCTTCAAACAGCTTGCCGTTTATTATAAAGCCTCCGCCTACGCCCGTGCCGAGGGTAACGAATACGACGTCGTTGTAACCCTTGCCCGCGCCGAAGACCTGTTCTCCTAAAGCGGCGCAGTTTGCGTCATTGTTAATCTTTATCGGCAGGTCGAAATAACGCTTGAGTTCATCCACGACGGGCACGTTTTCGAGGGCGATGTTGTTGCTGTAACGGATTACTCCGCGTACAGAATCCACCGCGCCGGGCTGACCTATGCCAATGCCGATGATGTCTTTTACGGTTACTCCGCCTTCCGCCATGGTACCTTCGATAACTTTGCGGATGTCTTCGCTTATGCTGTAATCCTTATCGTATACGTTTGTAGGAACGGTATACTTTGCGACGATTTTTCCGTCTTTTGAAACAAGACCGCCTTTAATGCTCATGCCGCCTACGTCGACGCCTATGTAATACATAATCAAAAATCTCCTTGGATTGTATTTATCTATACGTCACCAGTGCAGGCGACGTTCCATTTCTTCAACGAGTTCTTTGCGCGCAAAGATGATTACGCACGCTATCACGGCGGCACAGAAACCCGCGCAAATCGCGCTTACAAGCACTTTCTGTACAAGGCCGAACGCAAACAGAATCATAGGGACAAAGCCTATAAGCGACAAGAAGAGAGTGTCATAAAGCAGTGCTTTGTTTTTGCGCACGACCGCGCACGAGATAATTCCCAGAGTGAGAACGCTAATCATAATTATAAGCGGCAGGGCGAGGTCGAGCAGCCAGTAGGTATCTTCCATCACGTCGTCGAAAACCACCTGCGCCAGCCACAGTATCAGAGAAATCATAACAATCTGCCAGAAGGCTTTTATCCATGCGCTGTTGTTGCTCATAACGGTATTTCTCATAGTCAGAAAGCCGTAAATAAGCACCGCGCCCACCATCCAGAACCATTTTGTCGGCTGATGCAGTCCCAGGTTGACCGCAAGCGCGACGATAAACATAATAGTGCTTGCCGCGAGGTATATATTTGTCACGGTAAAATGAGTATGACGCTTGCGCTGTGACCTTTCGGTTTTGGGCGGAAAAGCGGGGGAGAGGTTTTCTCCTTCTTCGGGGGTTATTTTTTCGTGGCAGAGAGGGCATATATGCGTTTTGCAGTCCACTTCCACGTTACAGAATTTGCAGCGCATCGTCGTCCACCTCCCAGAAATTTGAAGTAACCTTCAGGTCTATACCGAAGTCTGTCAGATAGCGCGCAAACCGTTTTTCTATCTCGGTATCGGTAATCGTGCGCGTAAAGTTTATGCACATTGTGTCGTAAACGGTCGCCGCCGTAATCGTAACCGGGCAGGCGTTGTTTGCCGTAATGCCAAAGCCCATGTCTTTAATATACGGTCTGAAACTTTCGGGCAGAGAAACGACGCCGACGCTTGAGAAAGTCGCCGTCTTCTTGTTTTTTCCGAAGAACAGGTTTGAAATCTTGAAGATGATGCGTTTTAAAAAGAGAGGTAAAATGCGCATCGGCAAGAATTTTTCGGCATAAACGGTTGTCGAAATCTTGTCAGAGAGCACCTCTTTCTGCGTGTCGCGTTTAAGGCACTCGTGAATAGTCTTAGTCAGGGACTCAAGAGTCATTTCGTCGCTTGCGCTAACGCCTATGCGCGAGAACAGCGAGAAGTTTCTGAGAGTTACCGAAGTGAAAATTTTTCTCAGATTTATCGGCACAAAAAGCTGTATATCCTGAGGGGGCAGGCTCTGAGGTTTGATTTTCGTTTCGTAAACGCTCAGCATAAAAAGCGCGCCTATCATTTCGGTAACGGTACAGTTGTGTTCGCGGCATACGGTTACAAACTGTTTTGCAGGAGCATACATATTGATTACGCCTTTGCCTGCGTTGTCAAAACGTATGCCTGAGATGCGGTAAGACTTCTTGCCCTTGAGAGAGCTTATCGTCAAATCTTTTATCTTTTTTTTCTTATAGTTTGTGAGAAAGCTGTCCTCGTATTCGCGCGGATTGACGGGAGAGCCTACCGTCAGGACTTTCTGTTCTCCGTCTACGGGATAGCCCTTGAGCGTAAAATAGGTAAACAGCAGACTTTTGATAAATTCCGCCGCGCCGGTGCCGTCGGTTACCGCATGAAAGAAATCAGCAAAAATCACGTTTTTGTAACAACTTATTCTGAAACAGAAACCGCGGCAGTTAGAAGAAGAAATTTTCTTCATCACTATAGGGTCGGCGTCGTAAACTAACGGTTTGCCGCCGTGTTCTTCAAAATAGAACCAGAAAACCCCTCTTTTGAGCATTACGTTCATAGAAGGAAAGCGTTTTATCGTGATTTCGAGTGCGCGCTGCAACAGTTGTTTGTCCACGTCCTCGTTGAGGCGGATGAAGATATTGAACAAGTTCTGATTCTGCTTGTCCGCCATCATAGGGAATATTTTCGCGCTGTTGTCCAGGCGCAGCCACTTCGCAGTTTTTTCCGACATAGTTTAAGTATATCATAATCGCGCGGATAAATGAATAAAAAAGAGCAAATTTCCGTCAAAGGCAAAATTTAGCGTTTAACACAGACGCATATAGCCTTATTACGGCTGAAAGACGGAAAACAAAACTCCATTTACCTCGCAGATTATCGCTAATAACGCGCCGCGCGGCAATACGCGTTCCGCTTGAGGCGATAATCGGTCGGGAGAGCAGACGGCATAGGTTTTGACGGCGATACGATTGACGACCGACAGAGGCGTCGGGCAGAGAAAGAGTTGACGTTTACAGACCGGACAGCCGACATAAAGCCGCTCACAACGGGCATTGACTGCAAAGAGGCGGCATAAAATAGCATATGCAGATTTACGAATACCTATCATGTTATTTTGTCGGGTTTGCTTTGAGTCTTCTCGTTCTTTATATATCGGGAGTCAGAAAAAAACTTGCGTTTTATATTTATTCCGTCAATGCCGCGGCAGGACTTGTGCTGTCGCTTGTCGCACTTGCGGCGCAAAAGGCAGACTCGCTTTTTCTCGTGGCAGGAGGTTTTGCCGGAGTAGCGGGGCAGTCGGCATTGTGTTTGGTCAGACTTGCAGGAGCGTTTATGTAGGGCAGAGTCGTCATATCTTAAAGGTACGGTAATCAACGCGGCAAGCGTTTTGATTTAAAGTTTTTACAACGAGAGGACAAGTTTTACAAACAGTAACGATGCGCAGGGTCGAAGGACGCGGGATTAAGTCGTGAACAGGGCAGACAAAAACGCAGCGGGTTTATGCAAAGAAAAGGGCAGACGGACTGCTACGGGACAAGACATATCTGCAAAAGAACGCGCAAAGACGGTTGAGAGAAACAGACGCGTTTGCAGAGGGGAAGAGCAGAAAAACGTACAAAAAAAGACGGCCTCAGCCGTCTTTTTTCAATATGAAAAAGTTATTTGGCAAGAATCTCTTTTACAAGGTCGATTACCTTGATAATAGGATTGCTGTCCACAAGGAATTTGCCTATCGGTTCGTTGCGTGCGTTGTCTATGAAGAACGCGAACTCGTCAAACGTTTCCGCAAGCTTGACAACGATATAAGCGACGATTACCGCAAAGAAAGCCGCTTTTATCATGCCCAGTATCGCACCCATAAATTTGCTGAAACCGCCGGGGAGCTGACGCAGGAAAAGCCTTTTGATAAGTCCTGCGATGATTGCAAGCACAATCCATATCGCAATGCACAATACGACGTATATTACTATCTGCTGAGTATTGGGGTCAGAGATAACGCTGCTTATTTTATCAGAAATAAGCGGCTGAACAAATCCGACCGCAAAAGCAGAACCGAAAATAACGCCGGCGATTTTTATAAGTCCCAGGAGTTCTACGCCGAATCCTTTAATCGCACCGGCGATAAGTCCCAAAAGCATGAACGCAAGCAGGACTATCGTGATATACGATATAGGAAGATTGGGCAGAGAACTGAAATCGACACCCATTATCATTATTTTGCACCCTCCGTATAATAACCGTACCGCTATTTTATACTATGCAATATCCCGTATAAAATTCTAAAGCAGTATCACCGAAAGATATAACCTTCGGCTCTAATAATACTTTACCAAAGTTTGGCCATAATGTCAAGGCTTAAAACAAAATAAAAATTCAATAACGTAAAATTATTGTCATGCCGGACATAAAAGGTGTGCAATGTAAACAATTTTCATCCAACTTTCCTCCTGTTGCCGCCTGCGGCGACAGTACGGGTCCTACTTTACAGAGCCGTTTATTTACTCAGGGCGTTGCTATGCCTTAAAGTTTGTGTACGGTCGAAAAGTTCGCGTATTGCAGGAAACAATCCGCAAATTGATAAAAGAGGCAGGAGAAGAGTATGAAAGGAATAAAAAAGAGGGTCGTATGACCCTTGCGATTTAATATAATTATTATATCATAACTTTATATAAAAAGTCAAACGATATAAAGAGAAAACAAAATTGTATCAGAAAAAAATAATAAGAAAACGGAAAAAGGTTGAAAAAAGAATAGAATCACGATTGTGGTCAATAATCGTCGTATGGAAAAGAGGAACGTAGTTTTTGTTTGTATAGGAACGCCGAGGATTGCCGGCGACAGTCTTGGTCCGATAGTCGGGGATATGCTCAGAGAAAAAGGTGTAAAAGCATACGTATACGGCACGCGCCGAAGACCTATTACCGCGCTTAATCTACACGGGTACAGAAAAATGCTCAAAACGTATCACAGCAGGGACCTGATAATCGCAATAGACGCGACTATGGGAAATCTTGAGGACGTGGGGAAACTGAAAGTGGCAGAGGGAGGATTGCGCCCCGCGGGAGCTTTCAGAAAGAACTCCGGCAAACTCGGGGACATCGGTATTATGGCTA
The DNA here is from genome assembly GCA_944380275.1 of uncultured Christensenellaceae bacterium. Classification (GTDB taxonomy): domain Bacteria; phylum Bacillota; class Clostridia; order Christensenellales; family UBA3700; genus Ornithoclostridium. The sequence continues at coordinate 9,874 of CALWHB010000023.1, forward strand.
TCGTCGGGGAGAGAGAGGGAGATATGCTCTTGCAGCTCAAAACCGCCGACCCCGCCTTTATATCAAAGCTTGCAGACGACGTCGTAAACCTTGTTTCTTCGGTAGAATATTAATGTGTTTTTAATCTCCATTTTACAAGATGATTACCGTATTGTGGTTGACTATTGCGGTGATTTAATATATTATTTATATAATCTACCGCAGGAAAATCATGCGGTTTCCCGTAATTTTCGGAGGTAAAATGAGTAAAAAAGCCGGAATAATAAGGACTATTATAATTATCGTTACGCTGGCGGTCGTCATCGCGCTGATTTGGTTTATGCTCGGCACGGGCAAAAAACCCGCGGAGTTACCGTACGACGGCAGCGGCGATTCTTTTGTAACAATGCTCAACAAGGGAGAAATAAAGGCGGTTTACGTTGTCAACGGCAGCGACGCTTATATCCTGACCAACTCTTCTTCCGTAACATACGAGGCGTTTAAGAAAAACCCGTCAAAGACGGCGGATTATCATGTAGAAACTGGCGGTTATACTGCCATACTTCAGCTCTTCGACGATTTGAGAAACAGCGGCGAAGACGTTGCCGTGCCGGAACTTACGCTGCATTACGAAACGGGCGTAAGCTGGACTTCGATAATTTTCCCGCTGATAATGCTCGTACTGCTGGGCGGCACGATTTTCTTCATCATAAGACAGAACGCGGGCGCAAACAAGCAGGCTATGAACTTCGGCAAGACGAAGGCGAGGATGACCATGAGTACCAACGTCAAATTTTCTGACGTCGCAGGCGCAGAAGAGGAGAAAGAGGAGCTTAAAGAAATCGTCGACTTCCTCAAAAATCCGCAGAAGTTCAGCGATTTGGGCGCGCGTATTCCCAAGGGAGTACTGCTCGTAGGACCTCCCGGTACAGGTAAGACTCTGTTTGCAAAGGCGGTAGCGGGAGAGAGCAACGTGCCTTTCTTCTCTATAAGCGGTTCTGACTTCGTTGAAATGTTCGTAGGTACGGGTGCGGCGAGAGTAAGAGATTTGTTTGACCAGGCAAAGCGCAACATGCCGTGTATCGTGTTTATCGACGAGATTGACGCGGTAGGACGTCAGAGAGGCGCAGGACTCGGCGGCGGACACGACGAAAGAGAACAGACGCTCAACCAGCTCCTCGTGCAGATGGACGGTTTTGAGAAAAACGAAGGCATAATCATTATGGCGGCGACCAACCGTGCGGATATTCTCGACCCCGCGCTGCTCAGACCGGGCAGATTCGACCGTCAGATATACGTCAATATCCCGGACGTAAAAGGAAGAGAGGAGATATTCAAGGTTCACAGCCGCAACAAACCTCTCGCTCCCGACGTGTCTTTCAAAATCTTAGCGCGTATGACGAGCGGATTCAGCGGCGCGGATATAGCCAACCTTCTCAACGAGGCGGCAATACTTGCGGCAAGAGCAGGCAGAAAAGTCATTGTTATGGAAGATATTCTTGAGGGTATAAACAAGGTTATCGCCGGACCGCAGAAAAAGAGCCGCGTGGTTACAGACAGCGACAAGAGAATTACCGCCTATCACGAGGCAGGACACGCGATTATCGCAAGACTGCTCCCCGGCTGCGACGAAGTGCAGGAAGTCAGCATTATCCCCAGAGGAGCGGCGGCAGGATACACGCTCACGCGTCCTGACAGCGACGACAGCCACGTTACCAAAAACAAGCTGCTTGACAACATAGCAATGATGCTGGGCGGCAGAGCGGCGGAACAGATAGTAATTCACGACATTTCCACGGGCGCAAGCAACGACATCGAACGCGCAAGCGGCATCGCGCGCAAGATGGTTACTGAGTGGGGTATGTCTGACCAGCTCGGCAATATGTTCCTGGGCGGAAACAAAGAAGTCTTCCTGGGCAGAGATTACGGCACGACGCACTCTTACAGCGAGAAATTAGGCGGACTTATCGACAGCGAGGTAAAGCGTATACTCGACGAGGCGTACGACCGCGCGCTGACTCTGATAAAAGAGCACAGGAGCGTTATGGACAACATGGTCAAAGTGTTGTTTGCAAAGAATACCATTTATACTGACGAAGTGGAGATGCTTTTTGACGGCAAGAGTGCAGAAGAAGTCGTCAAGGCGATTGACGAAAGACAGGCAAAGCACGAAACTTACCGCTATGACTATGAGCCGAAACGCGAGGCGAGAGAAAGCGTCAGCGCAAGCGAGTTCGTAGAGAGAGAAGTCGCAAAGGAAAAGACGGTTAAGGCAGAGGAAAGCAAGGCTGAAAAGGCAGAAGAAAAGCCGGCAACAGACAAAGCAGAGTCCTCTGACGAGGCAGAGCCTGCAAAAGAAACGCCCCCAGACGAAATTGCAGAAAAGAAACCCGTTGCGAGAAAGCCGAGAAAATCTCCTGAAAAAAAAGACGGAGATAATGACGGCGGAGCCGACAAGAGCGAGTAACAAACAAAAAAGCAAAAAGAAAAACGCGTCGCAAAAGCGGCGCGGTTTTTTTACCGATATTTGATTTTATTATAGAAATAACCGCTTTAGTTCTTGCGTATCCGGAAAGGCTTTTCTTCCCTTATGTAGATTTTGCCGGATTTTTGCAAATCCGATTATACCTGTTTCCGCTTTTCTTTAGACGGATTATGAATACAATATCCGACCTGCGCAGAGAAATGAAAATATTGTTGACCTTGCGGCGACCGTGTGATATACTTTTTTCAACCCAGACGAAACTTACGAAATGTGCAAGGTCGAAAAAAATCCGCGATTTCACCGTTTTGTCAGGACATAATTATCGATACAAAAAAATATATTCTTTGGGCAAGCGTAAAGCTGACCGGTGGTAATGCCGCCTTTGAGCGGATTAGTCCAACAACCTCAATAGCCGATACGGTGAGATTCCGTAACCGCCTGTAAAGTCAGACTGGGAAAGAGTGTAATCAGATAGAATACGTGTCTTATTTGCGTATTTCTTGCCCGTTTCCATTGCGTAACGGGCTTTTTTCTTCCTTAAGGGAGAAAATACTCTATTTGTTTCAGCCTCCGCTATCTCAGAGAAAAGGGAGGCTTTTTATGGTTTTTACTACAAAGAAAATCGCGCTCACCGCGCTTATGACCGCGCTCACCGCGGTGCTGACTCTTGCCGCCGTACCTCTTCCCGGAGGCGGATATTACAACTTCGGCGACATTGTGATATTTGTGTCTTCCGCTACCTTAGGACCGCTGCTCGGCGCGCTGACGGGAGGTCTTGGAGGCGCGTTGGGAGATTTGTGCCTGGGATATACCCTTTACGCGCCGTTTACGCTTGTGATAAAGGCGGTTGAAGGGCTTGTGGCGGGATTGGTTTTCAAGGCGTTGAAAAAGCTCTTTGATAAGGGTCAAAACAGGGTCAAAAAGGGTCTTTTTCTGACCGTTTCCGGCATTGCAGGAGGACTGACGATGGCGGCAGGTTATTTTGTTGCAGAAGGATTGCTGCTTGCAGAAGGCAGATGGCAGGGAGGCATAGTCAATCTGCCGTGGAACATACTTCAGGGCGCGTTGTCCGCAGTCGTTTCCGCTTTGCTTTTGACTGTTTTCAGACTGGATAAGCTTTTTGACAAAGTACTGCGCTATCGGCGCGAAAGCCCCGGGACAAAAGAGGATTTTAAACACGAGGATTCCGCACACGCAGAAAGCGAAACCGCAGATACAGAATGCGGAACATCGCGTCAGGACAATAAAGCCGCGCAAATGGAAAGTAAAACGGAGTGTCAGGAAAACGAAACTGCGCAAAAAAGATAAAAACCGTTTACAAAGCAAGCTAAAAGGCGCATGAGAAGGAAAATGCGGCAGAAAAAGACCGCAGAGCATAAGACAAACTGAGGAAAACCGCGCGCCAAAAACCGCGGAATACAGGCGATGAAACACGGCAAAAGGCAGTAAGAAAGGTAAAAGCAAACAAAAAAGCGGCGGATTTTTTGCCGCAGGCTTTAGAAGATGAGAGCTATCGCAAGAAAGACAAGCGCAGAGATAAACAGGTTTCGTATGAAGTGAGAGCGGTTGGCAACGGACTGTATGCGGCTGACCGCGGTCTGACGATTTTCAACGCGGCTTATCTCTTCTTCTGTCAAAGGCGCAAGCCCTTTCTGCGCAAGATATTTTTGCAGAGCCTTGCTCTTTTGCGACCTGAAGATAACGGCGTAATTTTTAATCGTATGGCGTAAGAACAGAGTGTAAAATACGAAATAGCCTATGCAAATGACGGCAAGAGGCAGCAGCAGCCCTATTTTTACAAAAATTTCAGGCTCTCTTTCAAGAGGTATAAAAAGAGATACGAGAGCTATTATTATGCACATCGCGTAAATCGCTATCGCGGCGGTCTTTGCAGGCGAAAAGCGGTTTTTCATAAATTCGCGTACGTTTTTCTTGTCTGACGGCACGTCGACAGCGCAAGTTTCGTTGCTGCACGCAAAGCCTCTGACTTCGCAGTTCTTTCCGTTGTAAGAAAATTTCAGAATACGGTCGGGTATGATTGCGACGAAAGAGTCTTTTATATCAGACACGCACGACGCTTTGAAATCTTTCTGCCGTTCTCCGGGAAGATTTGCTCCGCAAAGAGCTACCGCCGCGTTTTCTGCCTCTCCGCGAGCGGATTTGTAATCTGATTTTGAAGGGATAAGCGGGCTTTCAGGCACGTTGCCCTCTTCTGTCGGAACAAAGTCCGGGCGGGACAGAAGGAGAGAAACAAACCTTTCTGTCTGAACGCGGCGCGAGCCTGAAGTCTTAAGTACCGCGATGCCTGTCTGTTCGCTTTTAAAAGTTCCGGAAAACGGCTCCCACTCCGTAACGGTTTCTTTGCGCTCATCGTATTTTCCCGTAGAGCGGTTGTAAACAGAGCGGGTAACTTCGCGGTCGTAGCCGATTGACGCTGAATAAGATACTTCCACGTTGTCGTTTACGGCGAGAAACTGGTCGTATTCGCAGGTCGCGGGCTGAAATTCTGACTGAAAAATATCGGCAGGGACGTCTGCGTCGCAGGCGAGTTCTATCAGTGCGTTGCGTGTAAAGCCGGCGGCGTCTGTCGTGTTCTTCACCGTGTAATTCACGCAATCGGGAGAAGGAGAGGAGAGATTGAAGTTGTTGGTTACAAATACATTGCGCTCACCTTTTGCGTTTATAGCAAATTTACTGCCGCAGGATTTGCACTCCGCCAGGTCGTCGCTTATAAAATTTATTTCGTAAGACCCGCAGTTGGGGCAGTTGAGCGACCTTGCGGTTTTGTCCACGGTTTATACCTCCTTTTCCTTTATAACAAAATTATATAACATTTATTTGATTAAATCAAGCGAAGAAAAACCCTTGTTTATAATATCGTCAAAGCATTTAGCGTGTTCGCTGAATAAAATTCCGCGAAAAATCAGTTTTATTATTCAGGAGAGGAAAGCCTTAAACGCTAATATGACGTGAAGAGAAAAAAAGAAAAACTCCTGAGGGAAGAAATAAATACGCCCTTTTTTACGAGGGCGTATCTGATATTCAGACATAGTTGACTAATTATTTTTGCCTTCTTCGTTTGCAGGACCGATTTCTTTTTTCAGCCGCGCGGTTTTTTCTGTTGAGCCTTCTGACTGTGCGGAAGATAGCGGCGACGGCGTAATCTGCGCAGAGGAAGTATCGACGGGAGAGAGAGGCACAGGGGGTGCCTGCTCTGAAGAGTTGTCGACGGGAGAGAGTTTCGCGGAGGCAGTTTGCTCAGGAATTTCAGCAGTTTTTTTATCCTTTTTCTTGCCGAAGAATCCTGACTTTTTTATGCTGCGTCTTATATATCTTTCATATTTCAGGCTGCTGCCCAAAGTATCGGTAACGTCGTTTATAACGAGGAACGCACCCGAATCTATCTGAGTTACGATAGACTTGAGTTTGCCCACTTCAAAGCGGTTTACGACGCAGAAAAGCACCGTTTTGCTCGACTGCGAGAAATAACCCGTCGCGTCGATAGAGGTTACCCCCCTGCCGAACTCTTCGGTCAGGGCCTCCGCAACTTCGTCGTGTCTGTCCGTTATTATAAAAGCTGATTTCGCCTTGTCGAAACCGTCGATGATAAAGTCCACGGCTTTCAGACCAACGGTGTAAGCGACGATAGAATAAAGAGGAGCTATCCAGCCTTTTGTTACGATGCCTGCGACGACGTATAAAATAACGTTGTAACTCATAACGAAGGAACCGACAGTCATGCCTATCTTTTTTGCAAACACGACAGCCATGACTTCAACGCCGTCAATCGCACCGCCGAAACGTATCGTGATACCGCTGCCTATACCTGAAATCACGCCGCCGAAAACCGAGCAGAGAATAAGGTCGTTGCCGGCAATCGGAGAGCCGTTTGAGAAATCTATCGGGAAGACGTACTGAAACAGGTACGAGAAAACCGAATAGACGGCTACGGTATACAGCGAGTACACGATAAACGGTCCGCCCAGACGTTTGAGTCCGAACAGGAAGAACGGCACGTTGAGTATTAAAAGATACACGCTCATACTAACGGGAGTAAGCTGACTGAGAAGTATCGAAGTACCTGAAAAACCGCCGTCGTACATCCCGGCGGGAGCGAGCATAAGGGTAACGCCCACCGCGTTTATCACGCCTGCGAGGGTGAGAAAGAAAAAGTTGGTATATCTCAGATTTTTAAAAAGGTTCATTGCCGCGTTTCTTTTCATTTTTGCTACCTTCTGATATTATTCACAAACATATTACCATATAACGCGCGAGGAAACAAACTTTAAACGGCAATAAGTGAAGTTTAACGAAAATTTTACGTTCCGTGTACGTAAAACGCGTTTTTATTCTATGTTTCAGATGAAGTCATACCATCTAAAAAGAAGAAATACCGTAGAGGCAGCGAAAATACAAACATAAAAATGCCGCGAGGAGAAAAGACATAATATGGTATGGAATAAGAGCGCGAGAGGGCAAACGGCAATGCGGAACGACCTGAAAAAAGATGATTGCTGCACGGTAATGTAAAAGGCGCGCATACAATATTGTTATGAAAAATTATAAGCAAAAAAGAAAAGACATGTTAAAAAAAGCAGGAGCGGACGCGGTATTCGGCGCGAAGGCTTTCGGGGCGTTCGGCAACCGCGGCATGGTGAGAGAAATCGTATATCCGCGCGACGGTTACGCGCTTTTAAATGTCGTGAAAATGTTAAAAGACGAAAAGCCCGTAGTGCTGGGCGGTGCTACAGACGTGCTGTTTCCTGACGGCGTGTACGACGGAGCGATAATTTCCACGGCAAGGCTGAAAGACGTTTGTTTTTGCGGCGACAGGGTATATTGTCAGGCGGGGGCGAGGTTGCCTGAAGTGGTGGCAAAATGCGCGCGCAGAGGTCTTTCGGGGTTTGAACAGCTTTCGGGAATACCGGGCAGCGTAGGCGGCGCAATCGCAATGAACGCAGGCGCGTTCGGGCGCGAGATTGCAGAATTGCTGACCAGGGTGGACGCGGTTACTTCGGACGGCATTGCAGTCGCGCTCTCTCCCTGCGCTCTCGACGCGGGATACAGGCATACGTCTGTCGCAGAAAAGGGACTTACGGTTACGGGAGCGGAATTCAGACTGACGACGTCCTCTTCAAGAGAGATAGAAGACAGCATCAGGGAGTACGGAAAAAGGAGAAGGGACAGTCAGCCGCAGGGTAAGTCGCTCGGCAGCGTATTCAAGCGCGCGGACGGGGTGTCTGCAGGCTATTACATAGAACGCGCAGGACTTAAAGGAATAAAAACGGGAGGGGCGGAAATATCTTCAAAACACGCCAATTTTATCGTCAACAACGGCGGCGCGACGGCGGCGGATTTTATATATCTGGCAGACAAGGCAAAAAATGCCGTAAAAGAAAAGTTCGGGATAGAGCTTGAATACGAGGTGATTTTTCTCAAAGGATAAAGCGTCGTTTATAAAAATATGCGGCTTTGTAAAATCTTTTGTAAAATTTAAAAAAGCCGCGGCTCAGAGATGAAAAAGTCGCAACTATGGTATATAATAAAAAGACCGACGTTTTATATACGCGAGGAGAACGATGAAGATTACCGCAGACTTTCACACTCATACCAGATATTCGCACGGCACGGGCAGCGTTACGGACAACGCGGTAAACGCGCTCAGCCTCGGCATGCGTGCGGTTGCGATTACCGACCATGCAAAGAATCATCCGCTTGTCGGCGTAAAGTCTGAAAAAATCGACGTTATCAGAGCGGACGTAAACGCCGTGGACAAGGAGTACCGCAACATACGCGTTCTTCTGGGGCTGGAGGCAAATCTTATCAGTCCGCGCGGAGATATAGACGTAACCGAGGAGCAGGCGCAAAAGCTGGATATACTGCTGGTAGGCTTTCATCTTACCGCATATCAGAAAAAATTCTGTGATTATTTCAGACTTCCTTTCAACGGAGTTACGCATATATTTTTCAAAAACAGTGCAAAACAGATTGCGCTGAACACCGCGGCGGTGGTAGACTGCGTTCTCAACAACCGTGTGGATATACTCACTCATCCGGGGTTCAGGATAGACGTGGATTACGGCGAGATAGCGAAGGCGTGCGCGCATACCGGTACGTATCTTGAAATATCTTCGCGCCATCGCACTCCCGACGAAAAGGGAATAGAAAAAATCTTGTCCGAAGGGGCAAAAATGATAATCAACAGCGACGCGCACAAGCCGGTGAACGTCGGCAAATGCGACTACGCGCTTTCGCTTGTCGAAAAAATGGGACTTACCGACGAACAGGTAGTGAACATATCGGACAAGCCCGTAATATTCAGAAGAGGGTTGAAGATATGAACATAACTTCGCAGGTAAAACAGGAGATATTGCCGGGCGGAGAAGATAAGGCAGCGGACAAAAAAGCATATCTCAGCGCGCTGGTAAAGTGCCTCGGTTCAATAGGGATAAGCGCAGGCAAGACTTATCTCGAACTTGAAAGCAAGCATAATCTGCCGATAATAACGGCGGTTTCTCTGATAAAAGAACTGTGCGGCACGTCTGTGGAATACGGCAGCGGAGGCGGCAAGAACTATTACGTCAGGGCGGACGGAGAGGACGCAAAGAAGATTTTCGCGCTGGTCGGAGAGGGCAGGAGCATCACTGACTTCGGCGATACGGACGGGATAAAGTCCAGATTTGAGGCGGCGGCTTACGCAAGGGGAGCTTTTCTTGCCAGCGGCAGCGCATACGTGCCGTCTGAAGAAGGCGGCGGTTATCATATAGAATTCGTGTTTTTCGGAGAGGATACCGCAAGAGAATTTCAAAAACTGCTTTCAAGATGCGCGATAACTTTGCAGGTTTCGCAGAAAGGCAGTTACTCAAGCGTTTACGCAAAGTCTGAAAGTGCGGTAAGCGACGTGCTTGCGTTTCTCGGTGCGGCTGAAAGCGTGATGCTTATCGCAGACGTCAGCGCAAGGAGAGAAACCAACAATTCTATAAACCGCGCGACAAACTGCACTATTGCAAACTTAGACAAAAGTCAGGCGACGATAGTGAGGCAGACAGAGGCGATAAGACGTCTTAAAGAGAGCGGAGAATACGAAAAACTCGACATAAAGCTCAAAGAAACGTGCGACGCAAGGATTGAATACAACAACGATACTCTCGAAGAGCTTGCCGAAAGGATGGGTATAAGCAAGAGCGGACTCAATCACAGGCTGGCAAAGATTACGGCGATGGGGGAAAGAAAAAATGGCTGAAGAACTCAAGAAAGAAGAAACTGCCTTAGAAGGCGGCAAAGATATAAACAAGGACGCGGCGGCTCAGACGGAGGCTCCTAAAAAAGAGGAGAAAAAAGAGGAAAAGAAGGAAAAGCCTCCCGTCAAACCTTTTGTGCATCTTCACGTACATACGGATATGAGTCTTCTGGACGGAGCGGCAAGACTTACCAAGGGCAAGCATTTTCCTCTGCTTGAGGCTGCGATAGCAAAGGGCATGCCGGGTGTCGCGATTACAGACCACGGCAATATGTTCGGCGTGTTCACCGCGTACAGAGCGTGCAAGGACCTGGGCATAAAGCCAATTATCGGCTGCGAATTCTATACCTGCGAAAACATGTACGAGCAGAGCGGCAGACCGTCTGATTTCAATCATCTGCTGCTTATCGCAAAAGACAACGAAGGTTACCGCAATCTCGTGCAGATGGACAGCAAGGCGTACGTGGACGGTTTTTATTACAAGCCGCGCATAGACCTCAATTTGTTAAGAGAGCATACAAAAGGCGTAATATGTCTTTCAGCATGTCTTTCGGGCAGGATTCCCAGACTTCTGCTTGCGGGCGATTACGAGGGAGCTAAAAATTATGCGATAATGCTGAGGGATATGTTTGAAGAAGGTGATTTTTATATCGAACTTCAGGACCACGGCATACCCGAACAGAAGAAGATAAATCCTCTGCTGGTCAGACTGGCGCGCGAGATAGGCGTAAAAGTGGTTGCCACCAACGACGTGCATTATATAGAAAGAGAGGACGCAGAGATGCAGGACGTGTTGCTCTGCATACAGACGGGCAAGACGATTGACGACCCTTCGCGTATGAAATTCGATACCGACGAGTTTTATATGAAGACGTACGAGGAAATGTCAGAACTGTTCTCGTGGTGTCCCGAGGCGGTTACCAATACGATAGAGGTAATGGACAAATGCCACGTTACCATAGAAAAACAGGACCTTCAGCCTCCTTACAGACCGCCTGACGGGCTTACTCCTGCGGAATATCTCAGAAAAATGGCTTATGACGGACTGATAGAAAGGTACGGCAGCATATCGGACGAGCTGAGAGAGAGGGCGGAACACGAACTCAACGTCATTATTACCAAAGGGTTTGCGGACTACTATCTGGTTGTCTGGGACTTTATAAATTACGCAAGGCAGCACGGTATTCCCGTCGGTGCAGGAAGAGGCAGCGGCGTGGGCAGCGTCATTGCCTATGCGATACACATCACCAACGTCGACCCGTTGAGATACAATCTGCTCTTTGAGCGTTTTCTGAATCCCGAAAGAGAATCGCCGCCCGACTTTGACGTCGACTTCTGCTTTGAAAGGCGCGGCGAGGTAATAGAATACGTTACGAGAAAATACGGCAGCGACAAAGTGTGTCAGATACTCGCGCTGGGTACGATGAAGGCAAAAGGCGCGATAAAGGACGTCGCGCGCGTTTACAACGTGCCTCTGCCCGAAGTCAACAAACTCACCAAAGCGATTGCCAACGACCCCAAGGTTACGCTGGACAAGGTGCTGGGAAGGACGGGCAGCGAGGACGACAAAAAGCTGTATTCTCCCGAAGTCGTCGAGATGTACAACGAAAACCCGACTCTGCGCAACGTCATAGACATGGCTCTCAGAATAGAGGGTATGCCGCGCAACTGCTCAAAGCACGCGGCGGGCGTCGTTATATGCAGAGAAGTCATATCCGATTTCGTACCCCTTCAGCGCAACGGCGAAGATATTACGACTCAATTCCAGAAAGAGGAAGTCGAACTTATGGGCATGCTCAAAATGGACTTCCTGGGACTCAAAACGCTTACCGACGTCAGCAAGACGAGGCAGTACATAATGGAAGACTTCGGCAGAGAAATAGACTTCCAGAAACTGGGATACGACGACCCCGAAGTGTACAAATTGATAGGTACGGGCGAAACGGACGCGGTGTTCCAGCTTGAAAGTACGGGCATGAAAAAGTTTATGCAGGAACTCAAGCCGCAGAGCCTCGAAGATATAATAGCGGGCATTTCGCTTTACCGTCCGGGACCGATGGACGCGATACCGGATTATCTGCGTTCTAAAAACTATCCCGAAACGATAACTTACAAGCACCCTGCGCTTGAGCCTATACTCAATATGACTTACGGCACTCTCGTATATCAGGAACAGGTCATGCAGATAGTTCAGGTGCTGGCAGGTTATTCTCTCGGAAGTGCAGACCTCCTGCGCCGCGCGATGAGCAAGAAAAAGCCGGACGTTATGGCAAAGCACCGTCAGATATTCCTTTACGGCGACGAAAAGATGCATATAGACGGCGCGCTCAAAAGAGGGGTGGACGAACAGGTCGCCAACGCGATTTTCGACGAAATGGAGAACTTCGCAAAATACGCGTTCAACAAGTCGCATGCGGCGGCTTACGCGGTGCTTGCGTACGAAACGGCATATTTCAAACGCTATTACAACATAGAATTCATAGCCGCGGTAATAAACAACCGCATTACAAATGCCGACGAGGTGCAGAAGTATCTCACCTATCTCAGAAACAAGGGATATAAGATATATCCGCCCGACGTAAACAAGTCGCGCGCCGTGTTCAAGACGGAAAACGGCGGTCTGCGTTTCGGACTGGGAGGTATAAAGAACGTCGGCGAAACGGCGATGCAGACGCTGGTCGAAGAAAGAGAGAAAAACGGCGAATATAAGAGTATATCGGATATGCTCTCAAGATTGCCTGCCGGAACGATAAACAAACGCATTTTTGAAAATCTGATAAAGGCAGGAGCTTTTGACGGTTTCGGATATACGCGTGCGTCGCTCATGGCGTGTTACGAAGGGATGCTGAATCTTTCGGCATACGAAAAGAAAAAGCAGGGCAGCGGTCAGCTTTCGCTCTTTGATTTTATGGAAGAGGAGAAGACGGACGACGTGCCGTCGCTGCCGGAATTTCCGCCCAAAGTGCTGCTTGACAACGAGAAAGACGCGCTCAACGTATATCTTTCGGGACATCCGCTCGACGAGTGGAAAGAAGTGCTTGAAAAACAGCCGTTTTCTCTCAAGCCGCTTGCCGAATATCTTGACGAGATAGCAAATATCCGCGCAGGAGAAAAGACTGAAGACGAGGGCGCAGGAGATGATTTCGGCGACAACGGGTTCCTTGAGCTAATCAGGACGTACAACGATAAAACTGTGTCGGTTTGCGGTATGCTCTCTCACGTTACGCCCAAGGTTACGAAATCGGGAAAACTTATGGGGTACGGGGTGCTTGAAGATTTTCACGCTACGATAGAGGTGGTCTTCTTCCCCAACGTATTCTCAAAGGTGCATTACGTGATACCCGATGACGCTATCGTAAGGGTTACGGGAAGACTCAACCTTGAAGAAGAACGTGCAAGCATAGTCGCAATGGATGTACAGTTGCTTGAAAATACCGCTGTCGACGAAGAGGAAGAGGAAAAAGAAGAGGAAAAGCAGACAGACGTGCTTTATGTCAAAGTCGTATCCAACGAACAGTACGAGGACGTGCTGGGCCTTCTCAGGTACGCTCCGGGCAATGTTGAAACCTTCGTACAGTTCAACGGCAAGCTGTATAAATGTAAAGAAAAGGCGGATATAAGCGGCGCGCTGGTATCTCAGCTCAGGGACCTTCTGGGCGACGCCTGCGTAAAAACTGCGAAGAAAAAATAAATAATCAGAACGGAAAACGCGCCTTTATCCTCAAAAAACCGCTGCTTTGCAAGCAAAAATATCAAAAAAAGATGTAAAACAATGGAGTTTTCGCAATATATTTGATATAATCCTATTGGCGAAAAAGAGGTGAACAATGGAAGAAAAGAATTATCTCAGCGACGATTACATAGTCATAAAGGCACTCGCAAGCCCCGTGCAGATTATCGGACTTACGCGCGGCGACAATACAAAACCGCATCATACCGAAAATCTCGACAAAAACGAAGTAGTCGTGATGCAGTTTACCGAAAAGACTTCGGCTATAAAGATAAGAGGGAAAGCTGAAATCTACACAAAGCACGGCGTGGTTACCTGCGGGGAATAACGCTATCGGAGGTTTTATGAAGAGAATCGGAGTTTTGACGAGCGGCGGCGACGCCCCCGGCATGAACGCCTGCATCAGAGCGGTAGTCAGATACGCGCTCAATAAAGGTCTGGACGTATACGGCATTGAACGCGGTTATGTAGGACTTATAGGAAACCATATAAATCAGATGAACCGCCGTTCGGTTTCCGACATAATTCAGAGAGGCGGTACAATCCTCAAGACTGCGCGTTGCGACGAGTTCAAAGAGCTTGAATATATGTCGCAGGCAGTCGACAACATGGAGGCTTACGGCATTGACGGGCTTGTCGTCATAGGCGGCGACGGTTCGTTCAGAGGAGCTAAAGACCTTTACGACAACTTCGGCATAAAGGTCATAGGTATACCCGGCACCATCGACAACGACCTCGCTTATACCGATTTTACGCTGGGGTTCGATACCACGGTAAACACCGTACTCAACGCAATCAACAATCTGCGCGATACTATGACTTCGCACGACAGAGTGTGCATTATAGAGGTTATGGGCAGAAAGTGCGGCGACATCGCGCTTTACGCGGGACTGGGCGGCGGTGCGGAACTTATCCTCGTACCTGAGGTCCCGTTCGACCTCGCGGCGGTGGTCAAGAGCATAAAGCTCAATCAGCGCATAGGCAAGACAAGCGACATAATCGTGCTTGCAGAGGGCGTCTGCAAGGCGGAAGAACTCAAAGCAAAACTCAAAGAGCAGGGCGTTACCGGTTCGATAAAGACGACGACGCTGGGATATATCCAGAGAGGCGGCGCGCCTTCCAATCAGGACAGAGTGCTTGCGGCGCAGTTCGGTATGAGAGCGGTCGATTTGCTTTTGGAAGGAAAGGGCGGCAGAGTCGTGGGCATACGCGACAATAAGATTATAGACGAAGAAATAGGTGCCGCACTCTCTATGAAAAGAGAATTTCAGGTGGACCTGTACAACCGTACCAGAATACTCAGTATGTAGTTTTATCTACACGGGCAGGAAAATTCAAGAAAAACCGTTTTGCGGTGTGAATACAAAAACAATAAAGTTTATCGGAGGATAATACAGTATGGAAAAATTAGTCGGTGCTTGTATGTTCGGACAGTCCGGCGGCCCCACGTCGGTTATCAACTCTTCTGCGGCGGGCGTCTTTACCGAGGCTCTCAAGCAGGATTGCATTACTAAGGTTTACGGTGCTGCTCACGGCATCAGAGGCGTTCTCAACGAGGAATTTTACGATATCGGCGAAGAGGATATGAAAGAGCTTATGCTCCTCAAGAATACCCCGTCGTCCGCTCTCGGTTCCGTCAGATACAAGCTCAAGCCCGAAAAGGTTGACGACACTGATTACAAAAGACTTCTCGAAGTTTTCAAGAAGTACAATATCCGCTATTTCTTCTACAACGGCGGCAACGATTCTATGGATACCTGCAACAAGGTCAGCAAATTCATGAAGAAGTCGGGCTGGGAGTGCAGAGTTATCGGCGTCCCCAAGACTATAGACAACGACCTTTACGGCACAGACCATTGCCCCGGTTACGGCAGCGCGGCTAAGTACGTTGCTACCACGATGATGGAGCTTAAGCTGGACGCAAACGTCTATGACACCCCGATGATTACCGTCGTCGAAATCATGGGCAGACACGCAGGCTGGCTCACCGCTGCTGCAAGCCTTGCAAACTACAAGGGCCTCGGCGCAGACCTCATCTATCTCCCCGAAGTTCCGTTCTCCGTCGAAAAGTTCAAGAGCGACGTAAAAACGGTTATGGAGAAGAACAACAACAAATGCATGGTAGCCGTTTCTGAAGGTATTTCTGACGCAGACGGAAAGCTTATCGCAGAAGTTCTCGCAGGCGACAACCTGGCTCGCGACAGTTTCGGACACGCTCAGCTGGGCGGCGTAGGCGCGGCTCTTGCAAATATGTGCAAAGCAGAGTTCGGCTGCAAGACCCGTGCGGTTGAATTCAGCCTTATGCAGAGATGCGGCGCACACCTCGCGTCCAAAGCGGACGTCGAAGAGGCGTTCAAGGCAGGTGCGGCTGCCGTCAAGTATGCGGTAAAGGGTACTACCGACAAGATGGTTATTCTCAAGAGAGATATGAGTAGCGGCAAGTATAAGTGCAAAGTAGGCGTTATGAGCGTCGCAAAGGCAGCAAACGCAGAGAAGAAAGTCCCCGACGAGTGGATTATCAACAACGGCACGATGCTTTCTCAGGATTACATCGATTACGCGCTCCCGCTCATCCAGGGCGACTGCAAGGCTCCGCTCGAAGACGGTCTTCCCAGATTCGCGCAGCTCAAGAAGGTTCTCGTAAAGAAATAAGCGCAAACAAGCAAAGCAAAAGCGGCTGTAAAATCAGCCGCTTTTTTTGCGCCGCATTTTTAATGGGCTACCGCTTTATGAGAGTTGCTCGCCCTAAGCAACCCTTTTTGCGTTGCGGGATTTTATATGTAGCAGTTTTTCGGCGTATTTTATGTGGTTTATTGTGTCGTATTTTAGCCGCCTTTTTGTGTTGCTTTTTTGTGTCGACTCTGTTTATCACGTTTTATTGAAAGAAAGGGTGATTTGCGCTATAATGATTGAAAAGGAGAGAAATATGCTGGCTTACGTTTATAAGGATAAAGGGAATTTCGCGCTTGAAGAAAAGCCAAGACCCGTCATTACAGACCCAAAGGACGCGATAGTGAAAATCACGCTGGCAAGTATATGCACAAGCGACCTGCATATTAAGCGCGGTTTCGTTCCGCGAGCAGTAAAAGGCGTTACGGTAGGACACGAGGCGGTGGGTATAGTCGAAGAGGTCGGAGGGGAAATACACAACGTCAAGGCAGGCGACAGAGTGGTCGTCAATGTGGAAACATTTTGCGGAGAGTGCTTTTTCTGCAAGAGAGGATACGTCAACAACTGCACGGACAAAAACGGAGGCTGGGCTATCGGATGCAGAATTGACGGAGTGCAGGCGCAATACGTAAAAGTGCCTTTTGCCAACACGGGCTTGATAAAAATCCCAGATAACGTGTCTGACGAAGAGGCTCTTTTCGTGGGCGATATTCTTGCGACGGGGTACTGGGCGGCGGATATATCCGGGATGGAAGAAGGCGACGTTGCCCTTATAATCGGCGCAGGACCCACGGGAATATGCACCGCGCTGTGCGCCGCGCTGAAGAATCCTTCAAGGCTGATAATATGCGAGAAGGACGAAAAGAGGAGAGAGTTTGCAAAGCATATCTGTCCTATGGCTGAAGTCATTGCTCCGGAAAGCGTCGAAGAATATATAAAGCAAAACTGCATACGCGGAGGTGCGGACGTCGTGTTTGAGGTCGCAGGCGCAGAGAACACGTTTGAACTTGCGTGGAAGTGCGCGCGTCCGAACGCCGTCGTCGTTGTGGTAGCGATGTACGACAAACCGCAGATTCTGCCTTTGCCCGATATGTACGGCAAAAACCTGACTTTTAAGACGGGAGGCGTGGACGGTTGCAAGTGTAATGAAATCCTCGCTCTTATTTCTCAGAAGAAGATAGACGCAACGCCGCTGATAACTCATACGTTCTCGCTCAGGGATATAAAAGAGGCATACGACCTGTTTGAAAGCAGGACGGACGGAGTGATAAAAGTCGCGGTAAAACCGTAACCGTCAGGTAAGAAAATAAGCCGACAGATAAGGG
>CALWHB010000024.1 GCA_944380275.1 uncultured Christensenellaceae bacterium
ACGGCAAAATAATTTCACAGCGGAATCAGAGGATTCGTATACATATGCAAACCTCGTATTCCGCGACTTTTTGTACAAGCGATTTATTGATTTTTTTGAGTTTGAATTGTTTTGAGCGAAAAATTTGCAAATAAATATGCCGTTTTGTATTTTAAGCTTACTGTCTTAAAAACGCGTCCGACGTACGCAAGTAAATACTGTTACGGCAAAAAAGGATTTTGAGTGCGTCTTTTTGTTTACCCGTCAAACGGTTGTCAAAAACTCGCGCATAGCTTATAATAAAATATATGTTTTATTGTATTACAGGCAAAGTCGTACATTACGAAGAAGGAAGACTCGTGGTTTCCGCCGCAGGCGTGGGCTATGACCTTTTCGTGTCCAACAACGCGTTGCAAAGACTCGGAAAAATCGGACTTGAGTGCACGGTTTATACCGTACTCAGCGTTACGCAGGACGATATAAGACTGTTCGGCTTTTACAGCAAAGAAGAAAAAAGTATGTTTGAAAAGCTCACTTCGGTAAACGGCGTGGGCGGAAAAATGGCGTTGCAGATTCTTTCTTCTGCAGACGTTAGCATGCTTGCCGTTGCGATAGTCAGCGGAGATACCGCCACTATTTCAAAAGTTAAAGGCATTGGCAAGAAGACGGCGGAACGTATCGTGCTGGAACTGAGAGAGAAGATGAACGAATCCTTTGTCGCATCGGGTGCGGCATCTGAATCTTTCGTTCAGTCAGAGCAGCAGAGCGGCGTTGCAGGCGACGCGATTGCGGCTCTCGTTTCTCTGGGCATTTCAAAGACGGACGCTTATTCTGCGGTAAGCGCGGCAATGAAGAAAACCGACAAGCTGGAACAGATTATCACTCTTGCATTAAGGAGTTTTGACAGATGAATTTTGAAGAAGACGAAGAGAGGTTTATGTCCTCTATGCCGATAGCGTCCGATACGGAGAACGAAAACAATCTCCGCCCCAGGACGATGAAGGATTACGTCGGGCAGGACAAAGTCAAAGAAAATCTCGAAATTTATATCAAAGCCGCCGTGGCGAGAGGCGAATCCCTCGACCACGTTTTGCTGTACGGTCCTCCGGGACTGGGCAAGACTACGCTTGCGCACATAATTGCAAGCGAAATGGGCAGTCAGATTAGGATAACGAGCGGCCCCGCAATAGAAAAGGCGGCTGACCTTGCCGCGATACTTACAAATCTCGGCGAAGGCGACGTGCTTTTTATAGACGAAATACACCGCCTCAACCGCAACGTTGAAGAAGTTCTTTATCCCGCGATGGAAGATTTCGCGCTTGACTTTATAGTGGGCAAAGGACCCACGGCAAAGAGTATAAGACTTTCGCTGCCGCGTTTCACGCTTATAGGCGCGACGACCAAAGCCGGTATGCTTACAGGTCCGCTCCGCGACCGTTTCGGAGTGAATTGCAGACTTGAGATGTATACTCCTCAGCAGCTTGCGCAGATAGTAAAACGCTCTGCGGGCATACTCGGCATTGAGCTTACCGAGGACGGTGCGGTAGAAATCGCAAGGCGCAGCCGCGGCACTCCGCGTATAGCCAACCGCATACTCAAGCGCGTACGCGACTTTGCCGAAGTAAAAGGAGAGGGAGTCATTACCTACGAGGTAGCAGACCACGCCCTCGGAAAGATGGAGATAGACAAGCTGGGACTGGATTCCGTTGACCGCAGACTTCTCGAAACCATGATTGACAAGTTCGGCGGAGGTCCTGTCGGACTGGATACGCTCAGCGCGGCGATAGGCGAGGACAGCGGCACTATAGAGGACGTATACGAGCCGTATCTTATGCAGATTACCTTTATCGCGCGCACTCCGAGAGGCAGAATAGTGCTGCCGGAGGCATACGAACACCTTGGCAGAAAAGTGCCTCAGAACGCGGTAAAACAGATGAGTATACTTGACGTACTCGAAGGCGGCAATGACGAATAACATGACGATGAAAACCACCGATTTCGATTATTATCTTCCCAAAGAACTGATAGCTCAAACCCCTGCAGAACCCAGGGATTCTTCACGACTTCTCGTATACAACAGAGAGGACGGCAGTATAGAACACAGGATTTTCCGCGATATTACGGATTATCTCAGGGAAGGCGACGTGCTGGTAATAAACGATACAAAAGTCATACCTGCGCGCATTTTCGCAAAGAGAGTTATGCCTGACGGTTCGCTCAGCGAAGGCGAGTGCGAGGTTTTGCTGCTCAAAAGAAAGGACTACACGGTGTGGGAGTGTATCACACGTCCTGCGAAAAAGCTCAGAGTGGGAACGAAACTGTATTTTTCGGATAAACTGAGCGGAGAAGTAGTTGCCTATAAAGAAGAAGGACTCAGGGATATAAAGTTTTCTTTCGACGGCGTATTCGAGGATATACTCGACGAAATAGGCAATATGCCTCTGCCGCCTTATATTACAGAGAAATTGCAGGATAAAAACAGGTATCAGACTGTCTATTGCAAGACTAACGGCTCTGCGGCGGCTCCTACCGCAGGACTTCATTTTACGCCCGAACTTCTTGAAAAAATACGCGCCATGGGCGTACAGGTCGCTACCGTGTTGCTGCACGTAGGACTGGGTACTTTCAGACCCGTAAAAGAAGAAAACGTGCCGGACCACAAGATGCACAGCGAATATTACCGCGTTGACGAAAAAAACGCGGAAATAATCACAAGGGCAAAGCGCGAAGGCAGGAGAGTCATCTGCGTGGGAACGACTTCAGTCAGAGTGCTTGAAAGCGTGGCGGAAGAGGACGGCACGGTAAAGGCATGCAGCGGAGATACCGATATATTCATTTATCCGGGCTATAAGTTCAAAGCGGTCGACGCTCTGATAACCAATTTTCACCTGCCGCAGTCCACGTTGCTCATGCTTATAAGCGCGTTTATCGGCAGAGAGAACGCTCTGCATATGTACGAAGTCGCTGTAAAAGAAAGATACAGGTTTTTCTCTTTCGGCGACGCAACGTTTCTTTACGGAAAGCCCGCAGAAGAGAACTGACGCGAAAGACCTGAAAACGCAGATTGCGGACACAGACAAGGAAATTTTACGATAAACGAGAAAAGGGATATTTATGTTTTCTTACGAAGTTACCAAAGTAGACAAGAATACAGGCGCGAGAATAGGAAAGCTCACTACACCGCACGGCGTAGTGGAAACTCCGGTATTTATGCCGGTAGGCACAAATGCTACGGTAAAGAGCCTGACGCCCGAAACGGTTGAAAAGACGGGCGCAAGCATCGTTCTTGCAAATACTTACCATCTCTACTTAAGACCGGGACACGAACTTGTCGAAAAGGCGGGCGGATTGCACAAATTCATGAACTGGAACAAGCCTATTCTGACAGACAGTGGCGGATTTCAGGTTTTTTCACTTTCAAAACTGCGCAAGATTACCGACGAAGGCGTTACCTTCGGTTCTTATATCGACGGCAGCAGACATCACCTTACTCCCGAAGACGCGGTAAGAGTGCAGAACGCTCTCGGCGCGGATATCATAATGGCTTTCGACGAGTGTACAGCCGCGGATACCGATTACCGCAAATCCAGACTTGCGATGGAACGCACTCTCAGATGGCTCGACAGATGCGAAAAAGCGCATACTGACTGGGACAGGCAGATGCTTTTCCCCATAGTGCAGGGCAATATGTACGAAGATTTGCGACTCGAAAGCGTAAAGCGCACGGCGGAATATGCAAAATGCGGACTGGCGATAGGCGGACTTTCGGTAGGCGAACCCAAAGAGGTGATGTACAAAATGCTTGACCTGATACGTCCGTATTATCCTGAAAATCAGCCTCGTTATCTTATGGGCGTCGGAAGTCCTGACTGTCTTGTAGAAGGCGTTATGCGCGGCATCGATATGTTCGACTGCGTACTGCCCACGCGCATTGCGAGAAACGGTATGGCTTTTACCCGACACGGCAATATAACGCTGAGAAACGCAAAATACAAAGAGGACTTTTCGCCCGTGGAAGAGGGGTGCGACTGCTATTGTTGCCGCAATTTCTCAAGGGCGTATATAAGGCATCTCATCAACAGCGACGAGATTCTCGGCGGAGAGCTTTTGTCTATCCACAACATACGTTTTCTCGTAAAGCTTATGGAGGATATAAAGGATGCGATAAGACGCGACGAGTTTGATATTTTCTACAAGGATTTCAAAGAAAAATATTCCTGGGAAAAGAAGAAATAACACTAAAACAGGCTGGTTCGACAAAAGAAGACGCGTTTTTAAGTAAAAATTTACAAATACA
Organism: uncultured Christensenellaceae bacterium; assembly: GCA_944380275.1. Taxonomy (GTDB): domain Bacteria; phylum Bacillota; class Clostridia; order Christensenellales; family UBA3700; genus Ornithoclostridium. Next base: position 4,277 of record CALWHB010000024.1, read on the forward strand.
GAGTAAAAATAACTTGCTATTTGTCGAGAATTTCTTTATTATAAGATATACACGAAAGCAAGGTTTTGTTACGCAAAATCTGAAAGGAGAATAAATAATGACCAATTTGTATTTGCTGGCAGAAGACGCCACAAACAACAACAGCTCGTGGATTATCCTTATAGTCCTTGCAGTTATGCTCGTAGGTACGATGCTTTTGTCCATCATCCCCCAGAAGAAAAGACAGAAGAAAGCTCAGGAAATGATGGCTAACATAAAAGTCGGAACAAAAATCAAGACCATCGGCGGATTTATCGGCACAATCAAGATGATTGACAACGCTCAGAACACCTTCGTAATCGACATCAGCGCAAACGGCGACGGCAGCGCGCTGGTTACGATTGACAAGGGCGCGGTTTATACCGTTATCAATCCCGTAACCGAAGGCAGCATAGACGGCGCGGCTGCGACCGACAACAACGCAAACTCAGCGGCGAACAACGCTCCCGTTGCTGCCGACGATGTTGTTGAAGACGCTCAGGCGGCAGAGAAGAAAGCTGCAAAGAGCAAGAAAAAGAAGAGCGCGAAGGCCGAAGAAAACGCTGACGGCGAAACCGCTGCGACCGAGGACGAAGGTTCAAAGTCCGTAACAGGTATCGACGGCGACAACGACCTCAAGTTCTGATAACTGATTTGACAAAGATAAATCCCGGAGAAATCCGGGATTTTTTGTTTCCAAAGGGGCTTTCAAATACTTTTTCAAATTGCAGGCGCGGTTTGTATGCCGGGATTTTGATTTTGACAGGATTTTGTCGCGGACTGACGCTGCGTTCTATGCTGATGTCTGAGGCTTTTATTGTAATTCTGCACTTTAAAAGTGTGATTGCACGGGGATTTTGAGGCTTTACAAATGTGTCTTCAGTATAAAATATGTCTTCAAAATATAATTGCAAAAAATAATCTGCTGAAAAGCATAAGTAAAGAAAAATCGCGCTTTCTGTACAAAAGCGCGATAACGATATTGTTTGAATTTTGCCGTCGCAGGCAGAATAAAGGCGGCATATAAAAGATTTTGCCGTTATGCTTTTTTGCGTTTTACGTTTACGGCGAGTATTCCGCTAAGCACGCCGGCAGCGATGCAGGCGAGAATATCGTATACCGTCATAGGATTCTGAGTGAAATCGCCGCCGACTGCCGCAAAAACGAGGTAAGTAAGCCCGGCATAAAGCAAACCGATTACAAGACCTTTTATCAGTCCTTTACTGTCATGTCTGACTCCTATAAGACACCCGGCGGCAACTGACAATATCTTTATTGCGATATTGACGGGAACGATTACGTTTTCGGATACGTTTGCGAATTTCGCTATGACCGCAAAAGCCATTACGAGCAATATCGACAGTATGATTGCAAACAACGCGCTCCTCACGATGTCGAGAGCGTCGTATTTTGAGAATTTTACCTTTTCCATCCTGATACCTCCACTACAAAAAGGATATGAAAGGGGAGATTAGAATATGATGAGCCTTCATTATAGTCCGTATATCGACAAAAATTGCGTGAATTTGCCTATAATACTTGATTTATGGCGCGGCATATATTAGAATATAAATACAATAAAACCTCGGAGGTTGTTATGAAACATATCAACAGTATAGCCGTAAACGGCATGAAGAAGAGCGGCAATATCGGTTGCGGCGAGTGCCAGTCCAGCTGCCAGAGCGCATGCAAGACCAGCTGCACGGTAGGCAATCAGAGCTGCAAGAACAGGGACGAAAAAGTAAATACCGTCAAAAAGCCGTTGCTGTAAGAGGTGAGATGACTCATCCGTTCGGCTTTAACTACGGAGGCAAAACGCATTATTTTGTCTTCGACAGCGAAAGTGGCAGTCTGCACAACGTGGATTATGTCACTTTTTTATGTGTCAAAAACCGACTCTCCATACCTTTTGAAGGCGGAGAGGCGGAGGATTTCCGCGCCCTTGAAAAAGAGGAGATTGACGAGATAAACGCAGAGCTTGACCAGCTTGCGTCGCAAGGCGTACTGGACAGCCCTTGTACGGTTACGCAGAAAAAGAAACGCACGGGAGAGATAAAGGCTCTCTGCCTTCATATCTGCCATGACTGCAACCTGCGTTGCCGCTACTGTTTTGCTGACGAAGGCACCTACCGTACGGCTGACAAGGCTCACATGCCCGTCGAAGTGGGGCTGAGAGCGGTCGATTTTCTCATTGCCAACAGCGGCAAAAGAAAGAGTCTTGAGATAGATTTCTTCGGCGGCGAACCGCTTATGAACATGACTACGGTAAAAGCCGTTGTCGAATATGCGCGTTCTCTCGAGGCGTCTACGGGTAAGACTTTTTCGTTTACCATGACCACCAACTGTCTGCTGCTTAACGAAGAAAACAGGAAGTGGCTCAACGACAATATGTACAACGTCGTGCTGAGCATAGACGGCAGAAGAGAGATACACAATGCCGTGAGGAAGACGCCGAGCGGTGCGGACGCGTTTGACGTGATACTGAACAATGCTCTTGAATTCCGCAAAATCCGCGGAGATAAGTCGTATTACGTGAGAGGCACGTTTACCGCAAAGAATCTGGATTTCTGCAACGACGTACTTTATCTCAACGACTGCGGTTTTGACCAGATTTCAATGGAACCGGTCGTTACGGACCTTCCCGATTTACAGATAAAGAAAGAACATCTGCCAGTGATATTCAAAGAGTACGAAAAACTCGCCGCGGCGTATATAGACAGGAGAAAGAACAAGGATACATGGTTCAATTTCTTCCATTTCATGTATGACCTCGAAGGCGGTCCCTGCGTCGTCAAAAGGCTTACCGGATGCGGCAGCGGCTGTGAATATCTTGCCGTTACGCCCAGAGGGGATATATACCCCTGCCATCAGTTTGCTGAAAGAAAGCCGTATAAGATGGGCAATGTGTTGCAGGGGGTTTCTTACGACAGAAACGTCAGCGACGTATTTGCAGGCAATATAGTGACAAATAAACCGGATTGTACCGATTGCCCTGCAAAATATTATTGCAGCGGCGGCTGCGTGGCAAACAATCTCAACTTTGCCGGCGATATGAATAAGCCTTACGATATAAGCTGCGCGATGATGAGGAAGAGATTTGAACTCTCGCTTGCTATAGCGGCGATTGAGGCGTGCGAAGGCTGACAAATAACAAGACCGTTTCCGACTGAGAAACGGTTTTTTGTTTAAGTGCTGCAGTACTGTAAACCGTATCCAAATATGTGAAATCACGTTTTGTGAAGGAAAGCGGTGCAGTCGTATGAAGTTTATTTAGAGGTATATTAAGATAAGCGAAAGCATAGCATATAAGCGGCTACGCGGATTGTGTCGTGTTGTTCTGACGGAAACATTTTACGCGCATAGACAGGGCTTTCCGTTTTTTCGATTATTCAAATCCGGCATGCGTTCAAAAAAGATACCGCGGCGCAATATCGGCACATTTTTTACGTGATAAACGACGTTTGTGTAAAAAATTTTAATTAACACGAAAATTTACGCTCTTAAAATGAATTAAACGCAAAAAAACAATCAAACTTTTATTGACTTATTTTTATTATATATATATAATATTTGAGTAGGACTAATTTCAGGAGGCAAGTAAGGTGATAAAGAGCAAATCAATCGCACTTCCGATTGTGATTTTAGCTGTTTTTTCCATACTTATCATTTTAGGCGCAGTTTTTGCCTTCGTCAGTCTTGACAACGGAGAACTCGGCATCTGGAACTACAACGCTTTCCCGACCCGCATCAAGCTCGGTCTTGACCTCAGCGGCGGCGCGTATGCGGTTTATCAGGTGGACAAAGAGAATCTCCCTGAAAGCATGACGGACGGCGAAAACGACGAACAAGAGATAGAAATGGCTATCGAAGGTACGCGTGCAAGTTTGGAATCGCTTTTGTTCAACAAAGGCTACACTGAGGCGCAGGTAAGCGTCTACGGCGAAACGATAAGAGTAGAGGTCCCGGATATCGACGACCCCGAAAGAATTTTTGAGCTTATCGGTCGTCCTTCCAGCCTTGAATTCAAGGAATATACTGACAGCGAAACCGTAAACGATACGCTTATGACCGGCGACGAAATCGCGGAAACAGGCGTTACGTACAACAGCGAAACAGGTTATTATGAGGTCGCTCTCAAGTTTACGAGTACAGGCTCTGACAAGTTTGCTCAGATAACTTCAGACCTTACAGGCAAGTACCTCGGTATTTACATCAACGGCGAATACGTTATGCATGCTACGGTATCTGAGGCAATCAGCGGCGGACAGTGTTCTATCAGCGGCAATTACAGCTATGACGACGCTTACGAACTCGCGGTTCAGATTCAGGCAGGCAGTTTCCCGCTCCAGCTCAACATGATTGAGTCAAGCACTCTGACGGCTACTCTCGGCGATTCGGCTATCAGAGCAGGCGTTATCGCCGGTCTTGTGGGTCTGTTGCTGATAATAATCTACCTCGTCGCGATATACAGACTGATGGGCGTCGCGGCAAGCATCGCGCTTATGTATTACACGCTGACTTACGTGTTCTTCCTCTCAGTGTTCCCGTGGGTTCAGCTTACGCTTTCGGGTATCGCAGGTATCCTTCTCAGTATGGGTATGGCGGTCGACGCAAACGTAATTATATTTGAAAGAGTAAAAGAAGAGTATGCAAAGGGCAAGTCGATGAAGGCATCTGTAAGCGAAGGTTTCAAGCGTTCTCTCGGTGCGATTATCGACGGTAACGTAACGACAATCATAGGCGCAGTCGTCCTTATGCTGGTAGGCGCGTCCACGATTAAAGGTTTCGGTATCACGTTGCTGATAGGTATCGTGCTTTCACTGATAACCTCGTTGCTCATTACGCGTATCATACTCAAGGCTATCATGGCTTTCCACAGTGAGAAACATGCGTCTTATTACGCTCTCAAGCGCAAGTACGACGAAGAAACAGAGGATGAAAAGAAAATCGAGGTTTCTTCAGCTGCTGAGGGAGGTGCAACCGTATGAAAATAAACAGAAACATCCCCAAAATGTTTAAAATCTGGTTTATAATCCCGTTGATTATAATAGTTATCGCAGCGGCGGTGTTTACCGGATATGCAGTTTCCTACAAGGATATTTCAAAGGGTATGAATATAGGTACCGACTTTGCAGGAGGTTCCGTCGTCAACTTGGTCCTGGGTGAAACAGAGCTTTCTGATTCTTCAAAATACAATGCTCACCTTAAAACGGTTACCGATATTCTTCAGGACGATGCGATTGCAGAACAGGTCGTTCAGTACGCAAAAGACGAACTGGGTAATGATATTGACGTTTCTGCGGTAAAGGCTACAGTAAGTTACAGCCAGAAGTCGGATTCGGGTACAAATATGACGCTTGTAGTCAAATACGACAACATATCCAAGACGTACGATTCAACCAACGAACTGACAAAGTACAGAAACGAGCTTATCGTTTTAAGACTCAACGAGATATACAGCGCGGATAACGGTTATAGCAATGTAAACGTAACCTACAGCAACATCGGCGCGACTGCAAGCGAAACGCTCATCCGTACCGCTATCATATCTCTTGCAATATCGCTGGCAATCATACTCGTATATGTCATAATCAGATTTGAGCTGTGGAGCGGTCTTGCGGCAATCATTGCTCTTATTCACGACGTTGCGATAATGGTGGCTCTTACGATTGCGTTCCATATTCAGGTGAACAGCTCTTTTATAGCTGCAATGATTACGATTGTCGCATATTCTATCAACAATACGATAATTATATTTGACCGTGTACGTGAAAACTCGAAGATTGAAAAGAAACTCAATACAAACGCGATAATCGACAACTTCGATATAGCTGACAAGTCTACAAAGCAGTCTATGACGAGAACGATAAATACGACCGTAACGACGATGTTTGCGATAGTTATCTTTGCAATCCTCGGTGCGTCAACCGTAAGAGAATTTGCGTTGCCCGTTATCTTCGGTCTTATCGCAGGTTTCTATTCTTCCGTATTCATTTCTCCTGCGCTTTATGCTCTTATGAAGAACGCTGGCGACAAGTGGAGAAGGGAGAGAGCGAGCAAGACTTCGCCGACCTTCGCGGGACAGAAGAAAAAGAAAAACGCTTAATCGTTTAAGAAATCGAAGGGTTGCGGTTTATCCGCACCCTTTTTTCTTTGATAAATACATCTTAATCTATTATATTAATTATCGCGCGCGGTGTAATTATGTCAGAAACAGAAAAAACCACTATATTGATGAGAGAGCTTGCTCTTGACAAAATAGTCGCCGACCTACTCGTAAAAAGAGGAGTGGACGATGTCGACAAGGCACGCGCGTTTTTGCAGCCCTCGCTGTCTTCGCTGACACCTCTGAGCGAGTATGACGGTATAGACGAGATTGTGTCAAGACTTAAATGCGCGATAGACAATTCAGAGAGCATAGTTATATACGGGGATTATGACTGCGACGGCGTGTGCGCGGTAGCTATCCTGTATTCTTATCTTTCTAAAGTCAGCAAAGGCAAAGTCAATTATTTTATACCCAACCGCCATAGCGACGGTTACGGGATAAGCGTTTCTGCTTTGGAATACATAGCTGAAAATACCGACGCCCAGGTGGTTATCAGCGTAGACTGCGGTATAAATTCTGTCGAAGAAGTGGATTACGCTCAGCAGGAACTGGGTTTTGATATGCTGATTACCGACCACCATCAGCCTGGCGAAAAATTGCCTGATTGCCCGGTATTCAATCCGCACGTAAGCGCGAAAACAGATACCGCTTTCCGCAATCTGTGCGGCGCGGGAGTTGCCCTCAGAGTGATAGAGGCTCTTGCCGGTGTGGACGAAAGCAAAAAGTATTACGATATAGCCGCACTCGCGACGGTTGCCGACGTGGTACCGCTTGTAGACGACAACAGAGTAATAACGTATTACGGGCTTGTAAGCATAAACAGGAGATACAGAAAAGGCATCAATATGCTTGTCGACAGCTGTATCAAAGGCACCGTTACGTCGTCTGATATCGCATTTAAACTCGCTCCGCGTATAAACGCAATGGGAAGAGTAAAAGACGCAAACGAAGTCGTCCAGTTGTTTACCGAAACAGACCATTTTTTGTTGACCTGCCTTGTGGAAGAAATCAATAAGGCAAACGACGTAAGACAACAGCTTACCGACGACCTTACCGAAGACTGCCTCGAAAAGCTGAAGAATTACGATTTTGAACAAAACCCCTTTATCGTTCTTTACGCTCCGTACTGGGACGACGGCGTGTTGGGCATTACCGCGTCAAGGCTCGTTGGAACTTTTTCTCGTCCCGTAATACTGTTTACGAAAAATAAAGGCGCGCTGAAGGGGTCAGGAAGGAGCGTTGCGGGAATCAACATACTCGACTGCATAAAGCACGTTTCGTGTTATCTGACGCGTTTCGGTGGACATCCTATGGCTTGCGGAGTGGGGCTTGAAGAGAAAGATTTTGAAGATTTTTTCGTTGCCCTGAACGCTTACGCTAAAGAGATGTATTCCGACAAACTGAAAAGCTCTGAAAAGACCTGTGATTACATATTGGATAAGCCGGTTGATATTGCTGTTACAAAACAGCTTATGTTGCTGCAACCTTTCGGTGAAGGCAATCCTGCGCCTGTATTCGCGTCCGACGAAGGAAAATGCGCGTTTGTGCCGTTCGGCGACGGAACTCACATAAAGTCGAGAATAAAAAATATGGAAGTGCTTGGTTTCGGCATGGCGGATGACAGGGAGTATCTCAATTCAGAGGCGAAGAAAAGATTGTTTTTCGACGTTTCTTATTCTGTTTTCAACAATGTCGAACGCACTCAGGCGATAATAAGAAACGTACTTCCCGGCGAACTTCCCGGCGAAGACGTATGCTTTGAATACAATCTTAGAAAAATCGGAAAGAGTGACGACGTAATAATCGAAGATATTGATGAAACTGCTGCGGCGGAGCTTGCGCATAAGTCTTACGGTGTCTGTTTTGTCGCTTTTGACAACAAGACCGCACTCGATGCGGCAAGAGAACTCTGTCTTCCCGTCGTATACGGCAAAGGGGAAGGCAAACTGCCTGTCAGCTGCGTGTTGTTGTGTCCGTCGGACGGGGCGACTGATTATTATAAACACGTTGTCCTTCTTCAGATGCCGCTTGCCGGCGCAGACAGGTTTGCGTCGGGAAATAAGGTTTTTCTGCTGAGAAAAGGAGATTTGCTTAGTCAATACCGTGATTATGCCCCGACATACGAGGAGTGCGGCAGAGTATATAAGGCAATAAAGAAATATACGGGGATAAAAAGATATGCTGATGCGGCGTTGCTTTACGCAGACTGCGCAGCCGAAGTAAACGTGGAAAAACCAAAATTCCTCGTCTGTTTTTACGTGTTCAGAGAACTCGGACTCGTGTATTCAGGCGCAGATATACATTGCGTACCCGGTGTGAAATCAGAACTCGGTGCAAGCAGGATTTACCGCGCGGTATGCGGATGATGGAAATATAATATCTTATAAAATATATTTATTATTTTAAATTAAGTATTGATAGGTTTGAAAAAAGTGGTATTATATAAGTAGGGACAGCGCAAGTACGAGCTTTCTCACGGTAAAAGGCTATGGTAGAAGAATTCTTGACTCAGATTGAAAATACCTATTCGGACGCGAGCTATCAGAGGATAGTCCGCGCGTATTACTTTGCCAAAACCGCGCATAAAGGACAGCTAAGACACTCAGGGGAAGAATACTTCGTTCACCCTGTCGCCGTGGCGAGCATACTCGTCGAACTCGGACTCGACTGCGATACCATAATCGCCGCACTTTTGCATGATGTCGTCGAAGATACTTCGGTTACCGAAGAAGAGATAGAAAACGAGTTTGGGCATAGCGTAGTTATGCTTGTGGACGGTGTTACAAAGCTCAATAAACTCAATTTTAAATCGCGTGAAGAGGCTCAGGCTGAAAATCTGAGGCGTATGTTCCTTGCAATGAGCAACGATATACGCGTAATCATTATAAAGCTTGCAGACAGACTGCATAACATGCGCACGCTTTCTTACCGTAAAGAAGAAGACCGCAAACGAGTTGCGACTGAAACTCTTGAAATTTATGCTCCAATCGCTGCGCGACTCGGTATTGCAAGCGTCAAAGGCGAACTTGAGGACCTTTGCCTCAGATATCTTTATCCCGAAGACTACTATATGATTGCAGAAAAGGTCGCGTCTACAAAAGTCGAAAGACAAAAACTTGTGGAATCCATAACCTTAGACCTCAGAAAAATGCTTGACGAACTGGGCATCAAAGGCGATATAAACGGCAGACCCAAGCATTTTTACAGCATCTGGCGCAAGATGAAAAAAGGCAAGAGCTTTGAGGAAATTTACGACCTGACGGCGGTGAGGATAATAGTCGATACCGTCAAAGACTGTTATGCCGTTCTCGGCGCAATTCATACGATGTGGCGTCCTTTGCCGGGAAGATTCAAAGACTATATTTCGGTACCCAAAACCAACATGTACCAGTCGTTGCATACTACGGTACTTTCAAGTTACGGTTCTCCGTTTGAAATACAGATTAGAACGCACGAAATGCACAGGATTGCAGAGTACGGTATCGCAGCACACTGGAAGTATAAGCAGGGCGTTACTGACGGTAACGCGTCTATAGACGACAATAAGCTGGCGTGGATACGCAGCGTTATGGAACTTCAGAACGATGTCTGCGACTCAAGAGAGTATCTCGATATGCTCAAGCTTGACCTGTACGTCGACCAGGTGTTCGTATTTACTCCTAAAGGAGAGGTAATCAACCTTCCCGCAGGCGCGACGGGCATTGACTTTGCATATGCGATTCACTCGCAGGTCGGCAACAAATGCGTGGGCATAAAGATTAACTCAAAAATGGTACCCGTCGACACCGTGCTGACAAACGGCGACGTCGTGGAAGTTATAACTTCTGCCGCAGCAAAAGGACCGTCGAGGGACTGGCTTAAATTTGTCAAAACTCCTTCTGCCAAGAGCAAAATAAAGAGTTTCTTCAAGAAGGAAATGCGCGACGAAAACGTAAAACGCGGCAAGGATATGCTTGAAAGGGAGGCAAAGCATAAAAATTATCAGCTTTCTGACCTTGTGGCATTGTCGTCATGGCGCGATTATATAAAACAGAAATACAATATCATAGACCCTGACGAAATATTCGGCATGGTCGGATACGGGGAGCTTACGACAAACCAGGTTCTCGCCAAAATGATTGAATTCTATAAGGTGGAAGAGTGCAAAAAAGAGCCGGTAATCGAAGTGAAACCGTCTGTTGCGCGCAAACGTAAGAACGACAGCGGAATTATCGTAAAAGGATTCAACGATATAAAAATACGCTTTTCGCATTGCTGCACTCCCGTACCGGGCGACGAAATCGTCGGATATATCTCAAGAAGTCGCGGCGTTACAATCCACAGGGCGGATTGTCCCAACGTCAAGTACCTTGAACCTGAACGTCTTATTGAGGCTGTATGGCCGGCAAAGAGCGCGGCAGGAGAAAAATTCGTATCCTCGCTTGGCATAACGGCAGAAGACAGAGCAGGACTTGTCATAGAAGTCGCAACGCTGATAAACAATATGAAGATAACCATGACAAACATCAACGCACGCGCAGAAAAGAACGGTACTGCGGTGATTACGGTTACTGTTGAGATTAGCAACGTCGACGACCTTGAGAACCTGATAAGAAAAATTCAGTCGCTTAAAGGCGTTACTGACGTTTCGAGAACGAATAACGTCTGAAAAGGTATGCAAAGTGATTTATCGTTGAGATAAACCGACGTCGGAGTATAATAAAACGGCAATCCCTTTAGGCTATGCCAGACCAAAACAATACGAACCTGCCCTGTGGCGCGCCTTTATGCGTTTTTCTGCGACGCTCACTTGAGAGTATATAATAATATTATCTGCGCTCACTTTATTGAAACACACAATAAAAATCATCGCCTGAGGGTGAATACGGTTTTAAGCGACATTTACCGGTGAGGATTTGTATGACGTAAAACCTGTCAATGCAACCCGTCATACGGGTACAAGGCAAAAGCCGCAGGTAATATTAAATATATTATCAAGGCATTTAACGCATTAGCTACGTAAATTTGCCGCTTTAAACCCGGTTCATATTATTCTGGTCTGGTATACCATAGACATACAAATCATGGATTGTTGTTTTTTTTGCGGAGAAAATATACGTCAGGAAGAGTCAAAAGACAAAATACGGACTTGAATAAGCGTTAAAATACGCAAAATATAAATTATGAGGTAATATGAGAGCAGTAATTCAAAGAGTAAACAATGCTACGCTGACTGTAAACGGAGAGAAAATATCTTCTATCGGAGAAGGATTTCTTGTGCTTGTGGGTTATACAGAAGGCGACGACGAAAAGAAAATCGACTACGTTGTGGACAGGATAGTCGGTATGAGGATATTCCGTGACGAAAACGGAAAACTCAACAAAACGCTGAAGGATATTGGCGGCGAAGTTATGTGCGTATCCAATTTTACGCTGTACGGCAACGCTGCGACGGGCAGACGTCCCGATTTTTCAAAATCAGCTCATTACGACGTAGCAAAGCCTATGTATGAATATACCCTGAAAAAGTTCAGAGATATGCTGGGCAAGGTCGCCAGCGGAGTTTTCGGAGAGCATATGCATATAGCTATGTCCAACGACGGACCGGTAACCATGATAATTGACAAATAGGAGAGATTATGAAAATAGTAAACGTACCGTATCAGACAAACTGTTATCTTGTTTACAATGAAGAAAGCAAACAAGGCTTTGTCGTGGATTGTATATATGCGCCTTTTATGTTGAAAGAGGCAGAAAAGCTGGGCGTAAAAATAAACGCTCTTCTTATTACGCATGCGCATTATGACCATATCATGGGAGCAGCAGACCTGAAAGAGGCGACAGGTGCGAAAATTTATATGCACAAATCGGATATCGAAAAAATTGACGACGGGTTTAAAAATTTCAGTATGAGAAAGGATAATCCGGTAAAGCACTTTGACGTCGACGTATATGTGAAAGAAGGGGACGTGCTTGAGCTTTGCGGAGTGAGGGTAGAGGCGATGCATACACCCGGACATAGCGAAGGAGAGATTTGTTATATCATGCAAGATGTGATTTTCTGCGGTGATGTGCTGTTCAAAGACAGTTATGGCAGATACGACAATTACGACGGTGATTACGGCAAACTCAAAAACAGCATAGAAAGGCTTTTTGCTATGAAAGGTAATTACAGGCTTTTGTGCGGACACGGAGAAGAGAGTAATCTCGACTATGAAAGAAAATCGAATCCCATATTGTTTGGCTTATGAGTATCGCTGTAAAATTTGAAACAAATGCAGAAAAATATTATCCCGACTATATGGAGGTTGTCAGAGAGTTTTCTCCGCATATTGTCGATTGTGCTGAAGGAGAGAGGCTTTTTCTTGAGCTTTTTGAAAGCGATAGTCAACTTAAGGTTATACTGAGTTGCGAGTTACTACAAAAAAAGTATTATGAAATAAAAGTAAAAATAGATATATTCAGAGATAATCTGGCTAAAATTGCGCAAATCAAGAGAATATCTAAAGTTGCACTCTATGACGTGCTGAAAATGTTGAGCGGAGTTTCTTTGCCGTACGGTTCGCTTACCGGAATACGTCCGACAAAGCTTTTTCATGACCTTAAGACCCAGGGGCTTGACGCAGAAAAGATATTCAAGGATGATTTTAGAGTGAGCGAAGGCAAGACGTCGCTGGTGAGCGAAATTGTAAATAATCAGTCTTCGGTATATCTGAAAGAAGAAGGGGTCGCAGACGTTTTTGTCAATATACCGATATGTCCGACAAGATGTGTTTACTGTTCTTTTATTTCTGCCGAAATGTCAAAAGTGAAAAAATATGTTCCTTTGTATTGCAATCTTTTGAAAGAAGAAATCGCGGACTGTAAAGCTCTCGTTGCGGATTGCGGATATAAAATAAGGAGCGTTTACGTCGGCGGCGGAACTCCTACATGCATAAGCGACGACGATTTCATAGGAATTTTATCATTGCTCGATTTTGGACAGACTGAGTTTACGGTTGAGGCGGGAAGACCCGATACCATAACCGAAAACAAGCTAAAAATTATGGACGAAACGGGTGTAACGAGAATTTCTATAAATTCTCAATCTTTCAATCAGTCCACTCTTGACATTATAGGCAGAAGACATACGGTCGAACAGATATACAGTGCTTATGAGGCAGCGAGAAAGTATGATTTTGACATAAATACAGACCTTATTGCGATGCTGCCCGGTGAAGATTTTGACGCGTTTAAAAATTCTGTAGACAGAGCGGTCGAACTCAATCCCGAAAATCTTACCGTACATACGCTTGCCCTTAAAAAAGGCTCTGTTCTCAAAGTCGGAGGATATGACAACGCGTCGGACGAAGAGGCAGCGCGTATGGTGGATTATGCCAGGAACGCCGCGGCAAAGGCGGGTTATTCGCCTTATTATATGTATCGACAGAAATACGTGAGCGGAAATCTTGAAAACGTCGGGTATTCAAAGCCCGGCAAATACTGCATATACAACGTCGATATTATGGAAGAAACGACGACGATAATCGCAAACGGGGCGGGTGGAATATCTAAAAGCCTCAACCTGTCGAAAAATTCTCTTGAACGTTGCGCAAACCCGAAGGGACTGGACGTATATCTGGCGCGCGGCAGCGAGGTGTGGAAGAAAAAGCGTGACTTTTTTATGTCTGAAAAGTCACTGTAAGGGCGCATCGGTGTGCTAATCGTCTGACGCAAGGGCGGCTTGTTTACAGATATTTTCTCGTTTTTGTTGTAAGTCTTGCTTATTGCTGCGTAGGACTTTAAGCAAGACCTGTAGTAGAGATAAAAGATAAATTGTTTCAAAGCGTTTTGCACGGCTTTATACTTGCGACCCGTCGATGGATATGAATATTGTCGCCGAAAAGCAAAAAATGAGCGTATAAGGCTGAATACGTTTTAACAGAATTGCGCAGTTATAAATTTTGCCTGATATTGCAAATTTTACGTCTGAATCCGGCAACTTTAACGCCAAGTTCAGAACAGTTGCGAAAAAATAAAAAGTTGATAGTTTTTGGTTGATTAATATAAAATAATATGCTAATATATCAAATGTACCGCGACCGGGATTGACAAAAACTCCGATGTTTTTCTCAGTCGACGGCAAATTAATTTTCCAAAGAAAGGAGGCAAAACAATGGAAAAGAATCTTACAAAAGAGCAGATTATCGCTCAGTACGCACAGCATGAAGGCGACACGGGTTCACCCGAAGTTCAAATCGCACTTCTCACCGCAAGAATCGAACAGCTCAACGAGCATTTCGCGATTCACAAGAAAGACTTTCACAGCATGAGAGGTCTGAAACAGATGGTCGGTAAAAGACGCAACATGCTCAACTATCTCAAGGAAAGCGATATAGAACGTTACCGTGCGTTGATCGCAAAACTGGGTCTGAGAAAGTAAAAGGCAACGGGGGTGTCGTATTAGGCAACCCCGTTTTTTTGTGCGTAAGCCTTCCGCGAGGCTATAAACCGCGGCTCAATCCGATAAAAAATAAAAGGTATATACAACGTACTAATTTGGAGGTTAGTAATGGAAAGAAAGATTTTTTCCACCCAAATCGGTGGCAGAGAAGTCACCGTTGAAACGGGCGCGTATTGCGGACAAGCCAACGGCAGCTGTATCGTAAGATGCGGCGATACCGTTGTTATGGTAAACGCGACCATGGCCAAGACTCCGAGAGAAGGCGTAGATTTCTTCCCCCTCGGCGTCGATTTTGAAGAGAAAATGTATTCCGTCGGCAAAATCCCCGGCGGTTTCAAAAAGCGTGAAGGACGCCCCAGCGACAAGGCTATTCTGACGTCAAGACTTATTGACCGTCCGCTCAGACCTTTGTTCCCGAAGGGTTTCTACAACGACGTTGCTGTTGTTGCTACCTGCCTTTCTGTCGATACGGATATTCCGCCTGAGGTTTACGCAATGCTCGGCAGCTCTATCGCGCTGACTATATCAGATATTCCGTTCGGCGGTCCTACCGGTTCTGTTGTTGTAGGTTACGTTGACGGCAAATACGTTATCAACCCCGATACCGCTCAGAGGGACAGGAGCAAACTCCACCTTTCGCTCAGCGGCACCAAAGAGGCAATCCTCATGGTTGAGGCGGGAGCAAACGAGGTTACCGAAGAAGAGATGATAGGCGCAATTCTTTTCGGACACGAAGAAATCAAAAAAATCGTTGCGTTTATCGAAGGTATCCAGAAGGAAATCGGAAAAGAAAAGATTGTTCCCGAACTTTATCATCCGGCTCCCGAAATAGAGGCTGCAGTAAAAGAATATGCTGACAAGAAGATGGACGAAGTTCTCAGCCATTTCGACAGACAGGAAAGAGAAAAGGCAGAAGAAGAACTCGACAACGACGTTTACACGCATTTTGCAGAGCAGTTCCCCGAAGGAAAGAAAGATATGGGCGAAGTGCTTTACGCTATGAAGAAGGCAAAAGTAAGAGCTAAGATTCTTGACGAAGGCATCCGTCCCGACGGCAGAAAACTCACCGAAATCAGACCTATCTGGTGCGAAGTAGGCGTTCTCCCCAGAGTTCACGGCAGCGGCGTATTTACCAGAGGTCAGACTCAGGTCCTTACCTGCGCAACCCTTGGCAGTATAAGCGAAGTTCAGAAACTCGAAGGTCTTGACGACGAAGTATGCAAGAGATATATCCATCATTACAACTTCCCGCCGTACAGCACGGGCGAGGCTAAGCCTATGAAGAGCCCCGGCAGACGTGAAATCGGACACGGTGCGCTTGCAGAACGCGCTCTTGAGCCTATGCTCCCCAGCGAAGACAGTTTCCCGTACGCTATCAGAACGGTATCTGAAGTTCTAAGCAGTAACGGCAGCACTTCTCAGGCAAGCGTATGCGGCAGCACCCTCGCTCTTATGGACGCAGGCGTTCCGCTCAAAAGACCTGTCGCAGGCGTAGCTATGGGTCTTATCTCCAATGAAGACAAGAGCAAGGTGAGCGTTCTTACCGACATCCAAGGACTTGAGGACTTCCTCGGCGATATGGACTTCAAGGTGGCTGGTACCACAGAAGGTATCACCGCTATCCAGATGGATATAAAAATCAAGGGTATAAACGAAGAGATTCTGCGCAAGGCTCTCGCTCAGGCTAAGGTCGGCAGACTTGAAATTCTGGGCAAGATGCTTGCAGTACTCCCTGCACCGAGAGCAAACCTTTCAAAGTACGCTCCCAAGATAATATCCTTCAACATCAACCCTGACAAAATCAGAGAGGTTATCGGCAGCGGCGGCAAGACAATCAATAAGATTATCGACGAAACGGGCGTTAAAATCGACATCAACGACTTTGGCGACGTTTATATCGCAAGCCCCGACGAGGATATGATTTCAAAGGCTCGTCAGATTATCGACCTTATCGTCAACGACCCTGAAGTAGGTCTTGAAACCGAGGGCACGGTAGTCCGTACCGCAAGTTTCGGTGCGTTTGTAGAAATCGCTCCCGGCAAGGACGGTATGATTCATATCTCTAAGCTTGACAAGAAGAGAGTTGAAAAAGTCGAAGACGTCGTAAACGTAGGTGACAAGGTAGTCGTAAAGGTTGACGGCATTTCTGAAAAAGGTATCTCTCTCAGCCTTGTAAAGAAACTGTAATAAGACAGTATGAAAAATTAAAATGAAAACGCGGCGGTTTCCGTCGCGTTTCTTTTTTATTCATATTGTTTGGTTTATCATTGCTTATATTTTTTCTGACTATATTTATTGATACTTATCTAATGCGATTTCTTATTTGCATATTAAATTATCATTTTACCATTGCCGGAAAAAGAGAAAGATTATCAGACTGTTTTGCTTATAATCTGTGAAACCGTTACCGCGCTGAGTCCGTGTTCTTTGTAGTATTTCAATATTGAAGGAAGAGCCTCTGCGGTATTGTAGGTGGGGTGGGCGAGAATCATATCTCCCGCCTGAATTTTGTCTGTTGCGCGGGTATAGATTAAGTCTGTGTCTTTGTCGCGCCAGTCAATCGTGTCGCGGCTCCACATAATGGTTTTCATTTCAAGGTCTTCGCATACTTTCAGCACGTCTTTGCCGAAACTGCCCGAAGGCGGAGCGAAAAGCACCGGAGTTTTGCCTGTGATGGCCTTTATCAGGTCGTTTGTGGCGACAATTTCGCTTTTGTTCTGAGAGTATGACAATTGCTTTGCGTCTTTGTGAAAATAACCGTGATTACCTATTTCGTGTCCCTCGTCGACGATGCGTTTTATAAGCGTGTTGTTGTCGTCAGCCCAACAGCCTCCGACAAAGAACGTGCAATGCGCATCGTAAACTCTTAGCGTGTCCAGCATGCTTTCGAGATACTCGTTTCCCTGATATACGTTTATCATGAGAGCGACCTCGCTGCGTGTATTTTCTCCGCGATATATCGGCGAGTTGTCGCCGCCCGAAGAGAAGACGGTATTATATGCGCCGCTGCCGCCGAATCCGATAAGGCATAAAGAAACCAGCATTATAACAATCGCGCAGTTGGACAGGATTTCTGTAAGAATACGCTTTTTTCTTTCCTTTTTACCGTCGTTGTTCAAAGTGTTGGGAATTGACATAGACACCTCCGATAGCAGTATATGACAGAGGTTGTACGTGTATGAAAAAAGGGGTTAATACTTTACAAAACGCGTATAATATTTTATACTGAATATAGTTGTCGTATATGGCGGCAAAGGCTGTTGAAGAGCGCAGTATAAAAGCGATTATGCTGAGAGAGAAAAGCGTCCGCGAGCAAATAAATTAAAGAGGCAGATTTCCGTTTATAAACTCAATGCCTTTTTCTGACAATGCCTTATAAAGACCGGACTCAATTTGAAGAGCAGGTAAACTTGCGGGATTAAAGGTGAGCGGTGTTGACGAATAAAGCTTTTTTATTGCTTTTCAGCCTCGAGCGAAAGAATATCGGAAATGCTTGTTGGACGGTTTTTGCAAATATGCGTTTTATGGCTTTTTCCGGCTGATACGGCATACGGGAGGGATAATGAAGGCAAAGGTATATACGTTTGATTACGGGCTGAGGCTTGTACATCTTGAAAGAAAATCGACTCGCGCCGTGGCGATAGGAATACTTACGGGCGCGGGCAGCGAAAACGAAAACGCTGAAAACAACGGCGTTTCGCATTTTCTCGAGCATATGTTTTTCAAGGGTACGAAAACCCGCAATTCTTTGGATATAGTAAAGGAGATAGACGCACTCGGAGCGCAGATAAACGCTTACACGTCAAAGACCGCAACTTGTTTTTACACTTTCAGTATAGACGAGGACAGCGAAAGGTGTGCAGAAATATTGTCTGATATACTTTTTAATTCGGTATTTGACAAAGAAGAGCTTGAGAGAGAACGCAAAGTCGTCCTTGAAGAGATTTCTATGAGCGACGACGACTATGCCGACGTAAGTCAGGACGAAGTAGCGTCCCTTTATTTCGGCGACAATTCTCTTGCAAGACCTATACTTGGCACGAGAGATACCGTAAAAGCTCTCAAGAGAGAAGATATAACAGATTATATCGACAAAAACTATTGCGCTCAGAATACCGTTGTGGCAATCGTGGGAAACATCAGCGAGGCGAGAGCGAGAAAAATCGTCGCAAAATACTTTGAGGGCAGATTTAAATCGAATCCCGACAGAAAGTGGAAAGACCTGCCGCACGAAACGGTCGGCGGATATAAGACTATATTCAAGCCGATAGAGCAGGCAAATATAGCCATGGCGTTTCCCGGCGTAAGTATGACGGACAAGAACTATCTGGCAGTCAGCGCAGGCGGTTATGTGTTCGGCGGAGGTATGTCCAGCAGACTTTTTGCCGAAGTGAGAGAAAAACACGGGCTTGCTTACAGCGTTTATTCTTACAATTCCGCTTATGTGAATAACGGATATGCCGGAATATATATCGGAACCAACGCAAAATCTTCTTTGCAGGCAGTCGAAATAGTTGCAGGCATAATAGACGACGTCAGACGGCACGGTTTTGCTGAGGACGAATTCCGCCGCGGGATTCAGCAGGCAAAAGCGTCATATATTCTCGGACAGGACAGCAACGGCGCGCTTATGCGTTATTATTCTAAATGGCTGCTTATGACTGACAGTCTTATGGATTTTGACAATCTTATAAAAGAGTTGGACGCTTTGACATATGACGAGTTTAATGACGCTTATATGAAAGAGTTTGACAGGAGCAAGGCAAGCCTCGTATACGTAGGCAAAGAGATAAAAGACGACTTGTATGCCGCAATAAAAAAATAGGGAGAAAATACTATGGATATAAAAGAAGTGCTTGAGAGTAAAGATATGGACAAACTGGATAAAATTTTTGCCATGCAGAAGGCCTTGAACGACGATATTGCCGACAGGAGAAATCTGGACAGGAGCGATAAATCAGAGTGGCTGCAACGTCAGACTCTCGCCATGATGAGCGAAATGGCAGAACTCATCGACGAAGTGAATTTCAAGTGGTGGAAAAATCCCAAACCTCTTGACGACGAAAAAATAAAATACGAAATAGTCGATATTCTGCATTTCTTTGTCAGTATGTGCCTTACGGCAGATATGGACGCAGAAGAATTGTTCACTCTTTATCTCAATAAAAATAAAGAAAACTTTGACAGACAAAACGGCTTGAGCAGTAAGCAGGGCTATAAATGCGATAAAAAATAAAATAATCAATCAATTTCAAATACATAATAAATATTAACATGAGCATAACCGTAAATATATACTACAAAGGGGAAAACGGCAGTGCGGCAGCTTTTGCCGAAGAAATGAAAGAGAGCGGAACGGTAGACTTTATACGTTCTGAAGAGGGCAACGAGAGATACGAGTACTGGTTTTCTGAAGAAAACCCGGATTGTGTCCTTTTAATCGACAGGTGGAGGGACCAGAAGTCGCTTGACATACATCACTCTTCCCCCGCAATGGAGAAGATAGCTGCGCTGAGAGAAAAGTATAAACTGACTATGACTGTAGAAAGATTTGAAGATACAGCGGATATACCTGATGGAGATAAAAAATTTATAAGATAAAAGTTATAAGACAAAACTGTTTCCCCTTCCGTTTAAGGAAAGGGGATTTTTATTATAACAGCCGATTAGTATTAAAAATAATGGACAAAACGGTTAATTTCTCACCTGAGTGGAAAACCATAGCCGTCAGAGAAGAATTTAGGGTTAGTGTTATAATGCAGCGAGGCAGCGGCAGAACGGCGCAGGCAGGACAGCTCTGATTGAGTTTTAAAACCGAGGCTGAGGATATAATTAAATTATTATTTTTATTATTGTAAATTCACGCGCGCTATGCTATAATATATCCAGTGTAATTTTGCATACGGGAAATATGCGTGCATACAGGGAAAGGAGTATACTTTGAAAAGAAGAAGACCTGAAAAAAGCGACAGACCGGTTTCCTCCGGGAGTTTTGCCAACGGACTTGCGTTGTTCAGCGTGTTTTTGGTGCTGAGCCTTATTCTGTTCGGAGTTTTCGGAAAAGCGGGTGCGGTCGTAACCAGATTTATGACGGGGGTATTCGGGTACGCGGTTTACGCGTACGCCGTAAGCGGTATGGTCATCGGACTTGCAATTATGCTGAAACGCAAAAGGAGCGTAACCAACGGCGTATTGCTTTTGTACGTTGCTGCGGTCGCGCTTGTTATAGTCATGATACACCTGTAT
Source organism: uncultured Christensenellaceae bacterium (assembly GCA_944380275.1). Taxonomy (GTDB): domain Bacteria; phylum Bacillota; class Clostridia; order Christensenellales; family UBA3700; genus Ornithoclostridium. Next base: position 25,072 of record CALWHB010000024.1, read on the forward strand.
TCCTCAAAACCGTACTCTTCGGGAAGTTATGGGGAGTATATGAAGGCGTGCTACGAAAATGCCGATACTGCAGGAGGCTGGCTGGGCGCGCTGATATTATATTTCCCCGTCAAATTGTATGTAGTGTCCGAAGTTATTGCAGGGCTGTTGCTTATTGGCGTTATCGCATTGCTTATCGTGTCGCAGCTTAACAAAGAAATCACTTTCAGAGCGAGGCAGTTCGGTTTCGGCAAAAGAGGAAAGAGCAAAGACGCTCCCGTTATTCAGCAGGAGTCTTTCAGGTCTGAAGAATACGATTATGCCGTTGAGGACGAACGTGAAATCTACAACGGCGATGTGGACGGAAGACAGCACTCCAACCGCGTAAGCAGACGTTTTGGCAAAAAGCCCGTTGAATACGAAAATTTTGAGAATATAGGCGGAGAGGAAAAGACCGAGGACTATTCTTCTGCCTACGTTCGTCAGTCCTCTGACGACGCCATAAGCGACAAGGTTGTGGACGACGCGC